>CAMDBQ010000133.1 GCA_945889365.1 Legionella genomosp. 1
AGTTGATAGTTAAATGCATGATTTTCTTCAACTAATCGAAGAAAGTTTTTACGTGTTAGTTTAACACCATCTTTCTTCCACTCAATAATGGAATCCCGTTGCAAGACAGCGATATCATTCACATGGTTTAAACTGTTCATTTTGTTCCGCAGCATGTCAAAATAAAAGACCCTAATAATAACATATGTTATTAGATATTGCTTCGCCATTATTACGAGCGATATCTTCATGGTAATATGTTCCAACAGTTAAATAGAGAATATAATAATGAACTATATTTTATCAGCAATTCTGATTTTTTTTGCATTCAATGCCAACGCGGAAGAGGTATTGCCTGCCCTGTGCACGCCACTTGTGGTAACAGGTGATCTTGTAATTTTACCTAAGGCGAAATCGACAGTCACCATGATTCATAATTTATCAAACTCTGATCTCTGGATTACACATCCAGTTTCCGATCCCAGTACGAGTGCTGGTTGGAGCAGTCATTTACAAGCTGGAAACTGGTCGGCCCTTCTATTGGACGGCAACAAATTCGAACTAAGCTGCATTGAATCAAAGCCCGGACATGAACAGCAAGTGTCCTGCTCCGAGGTACTGGCTGTTTGCCAATGGCAAGCCACCCATTTACCGGAAAAATCATCGGGAACGTATTGGGCTGGTGAGGACATGTTATTGTCGCCATTGATAGCCTATATTAAGCGACGAGGGTTCGTACTAGCAGCTCGCGCGCATGAATCTGCGCAATAAATACAATGAAAAAACGTTGTGCCATGTTTGCGCGCAACTTGGTCCTGTGTATGCTATACTTTAAAAAAAATTAAATTAATCAGGTGCGCATATGGATATCGCAGAACTCTTGCATTTTACTGTACAGATCAAGGCTTCTGATATGCATTTATCAGCTGGGTTGCCCCCCATATTTCGTATTGATGGTGATATGTGTCGGTTTGATTTTCCTGTCATCGAGAATGCGGAGCTGCTAACATTGCTTCATTCCGTGATGAATGACACCCAGCAAAACGATTACAAAACCAAGCTTGAAATAGACTTTTCATTTGAAATCGCCGGACTAGCTCGCTTTCGCGTAAACGTGTTTATGCAGGAGCGTGGTGCTGCAGCTGTATTTCGCGTAATTCCTTCAGTGATTCTAAGTATGGATACATTAAATTTACCTCCTATTCTCAATAAAGTTGCCTCTTTTTCGCATGGATTGGTATTAGTAACCGGGCCAACGGGATCGGGCAAAAGTACAACCCTTGCCGCACTTATTGACTTTATCAACAAAACCCGTGCCCAACATATCATCACCATCGAAGATCCAATTGAGTTCGTTCATCATTCCAATAAAAGTTTGATTAATCAGCGTGAAGTGTTTCGAGACACACATAGTTTTGCTGCTGCATTACGATCCGCCTTGCGGGAAGATCCTGACGTTATTTTAGTCGGTGAGTTACGCGATCTTGAAACCATTCGTCTTGCCATGACGGCAGCGGAAACGGGTCAGCTGGTTTTCGCCACCCTACATACCAATTCGGCAGCTAAAACGATTAGTCGTATCATTGACGTTTTTCCAGGAGATGAAAAGTCGATGATACGATCGATGTTGGCGGGATCGTTGCAATCAGTAATTGCACAAACCTTGTTGAAAAGACAGGGGAAAGGGCGGGTTATTGCCCTGGAAATAATGCTTTGCAATGCTGCAATTAGAAATCTGATTCGTGAAGACAAAATTCCACAAATGTATTCAGTCATTCAAACTGGCATGAACGCCGGCATGCAAACACTGGATCAACACTTAATAAAACTGGTAAAAGAAAACATCATTAATCCAGAGGCAGCACGCGAAGTTGCCATAGACAAGGATGCATTTTAACAGGAGCGCTTTCGACGAAAACGACACCTAGCAATCAACGGGGTATTACCTGGATTGAAATAGCCATGATAATCTTTATACTGGGCATTATATCTATGATTGCCGTGACTCGATTTTAAAATTTTCAGCCGCAAAATCAGCCAGGGGACACTACGGGTCTTAAACACTAACCTTTTGGAGTAACTATGTTTTATCGACACCTTGTTTTACTGTGCTGCTTATGGATGTCCGCGCCATTGCAAGCACAAGACGCACCGAATAATACACAGCTATCTGTTTGGGCGAATGAAGCCATTATTGCGACGTTTACATACAACTATCAAGATTTTCTGCCACAGCAAAAAGAAATTGCCACCTATTTTACGGGGGATGGATGGCTTAGATATAGCAAAGCGTTGCTTGACGCCAAACTACCAGACACCATTAAAACCAATGCATATTACGTAAGTGCCGTAGCCACCATGCCGCCGGAAATCACCAAGGTAGATGACCATGAATGGCAAGCCGTTATGCCCGTGTTGGTTGTTTATACTAACCCTGCTTATAAACAAAAACAAAGCTTGGCGATCACGGTTACGTTTATTGAGGCACCAACAGGAACGGGAGTTCGTGGCTTTGCTATAACGAATCTAAAAGCGGTGGTTGTAAAGCCACCTTGTGAGTGCGCTGCAAAGGAAGAAAAATTTAAAGCGGTAGGATAAATACTATATAATCGAAGGGGCACGCGGTGCGCACCCTTTCGCAAGACTAGCTTTTTAACATTTTCCGAACTTTATGAATGGCACGAATCTGTGCAACAGCGCGAGCTAGCTCAGCAGTGGCGAGGGTATAATCGACTTCGGCACCTTTGTTTGCAATCATTTCTTCAGCGCGCGCTTTAGCTGCAAGGGCTGCCGCTTCATCGAGATTCTCAGCACGTTCTGCTGTATCTGCCAATACAGTGACATAATAAGGCTGTACTTCAAGCATGCCGCCTGACACGTAATAGACTTCTTCGCTGCCACCTTGTAATGTGACGCGAATTTCACCAGGTTTGAGCACCGTTAATAACGGTGCATGCCCTGGGTTAATGCCTATTTCGCCTAGCTCACCACTCGCAACTACCATCTCAACTACACCTGAAAAAATTTCCTTCTCAGCGCTGACAATGTCCAAATGTGTTGTTATAGCCATATCAGGTTGCCTCATAGAGTTTTAGCTTTAGCAACAGCCTCGTCAATATTACCGACCATATAGAAGGCCTGCTCAGGCAGATCATCATATTCACCAGCCAAAATGCCCTGGAATGCTTTGATGGTGTCCTTGAGCGATACGTATTTTCCAGGTGAACCGGTAAATACTTCCGCAACAAAGAATGGCTGCGACAAGAAACGTTGAATTTTACGTGCACGTGTAACAACGCGTTTATCGTCTTCTGATAATTCATCCATACCTAAAATGGCAATGATGTCTTTCAGTTCTTTATAACGTTGCAGCGTTTGTTGTACGCGGCGCGCTGTGTCGTAATGTTCCTGGCCCACAATTAGCGGATCAAGTTGGCGTGATGTTGAATCCAATGGATCAACCGCTGGGTAAATACCCAGTTCAGCGATTTGACGTGACAATACAACGGTTGCATCCAAATGCGCAAACGTGGTTGCAGGTGATGGATCGGTCAAGTCATCCGCTGGAACGTATACGGCCTGAATCGAGGTAATGGAGCCAGTTTTAGTTGATGTAATACGTTCTTGCAACATACCCATCTCTTCTGCCAATGTAGGCTGGTAACCTACAGCTGATGGCATACGACCTAAGAGTGCAGATACTTCAACGCCTGCTAAAGTATAACGATAAATATTATCGATAAACAGCAGCACATCACGTCCTTCGTCACGAAATTTTTCAGCCATGGTTAGCCCCGTTAATGCGACGCGTAAACGGTTGCCTGGTGGCTCGTTCATTTGCCCATATACCAGAGATACTTTATCGAGTACGTTGGAGTCTTTCATTTCGTGATAGAAGTCATTACCTTCACGAGTACGCTCGCCCACACCAGCAAATACGGAATAACCACTGTGTTCAATCGCAATATTTCGGATTAATTCCATCATGTTAACGGTTTTACCTACACCGGCTCCGCCGAATAAACCTACTTTACCGCCTTTAGCAAACGGACAAAGCAAATCAATAACTTTAATACCGGTTTCAAGCAACTCTTGGCTACCCGCTTGATCTTCGTAACTTGGAGGAGCGCGGTGAATAGACCAATGCTCTTCAGCGCCAATCGGACCCTCGTCGTCGATAGGACGCCCTAAAACGTCCATAATGCGACCCAGCGTTTTGGTACCAACAGGAACTTGAATTGGCTCGCCGGTGTTTTGTGTTTTAGTGCCACGTCTTAAACCATCGGTTGTGCCCATCGCAATCGTGCGAACAACACCATCACCTAATTGTTGTTGCACTTCAAAAACCAGCTCACCATCAACTTGTTTCAACGCATCATTAATTTTAGGCACGCTATCCCGTGGAAACTCCACATCGACAACCGGACCAATTACTTGAACAACCGTACCCATGTTCATGCTCATCATTTACCCTCATACATTCGAGATGTTAAATTATTTAAACAGACTGACATGAGGCGTGTTTCATGTCAGTCTGTTCAACACTTACTTATATAGCGGCTGCACCACCGACAATCTCCGCTAATTCTTGTGTAATCGCGGCTTGACGGGCTTTGTTATAAGCCAATTGAAATTCTTTAATCAAATCACCTGCATTATCTGTCGCACTTTTCATAGCGATCATTTTAGCGGCTTGCTCGCAAGCAATATTTTCAACCACTGCTTGATAGGCTTGCAATTCAATGTAACGTTCCAGCAACTCGTCGAGCAATTCTTTTGCATCAGGCTCATAGATATAATCCCAGTGATGCCCTAGCATTTTGCTATCTTCTGCTGCTGTCGGTAATGGTAATAATTGTTTTACCGTTGGCGTTTGCGTCATGGTGTTAACAAATTCATTATACACAATATGCAATG
>CAMDBQ010000134.1 GCA_945889365.1 Legionella genomosp. 1
TGACGAGCCTGCGATCCTATGGCGAAGTCTGGAAAACACCTATCACGCTGTAGTGGCGGTTAAAGCGATGATAAGACACGTGTTGTGGTTGAGGACTGAACGATGGGAAGGTGTTACGCATGTAAGCGGGGATACCTGTCCACGCTGTGAACGTGAGGCAGGCTCAATGTGGCAATCCACTTAATGCGGATAGCTCTTGATGGTTAATCTTTAAATATTTCATCACTAAACCCTTCATAAAACGTTTATTTTCAATATCAAACGATCAGAACTGACATCAGTAAATTAAACATAATGACTTGTTATTAATCCATAATAAATTATTTAAATAGTGTGTCAATGGGGTTTTGAGAGGTGTTATTAAATGAACCTGAATCAACTTGAAAAAAGTGAGGAGACATATCTCTGCTGGTTTTGGGGTTGGTTGTTGTAACTTAAATCAGTTAAAATAAGCACTCCTTCTCGCACGGCTATGGAAACTTTTTTATGATGAATATGATGTCTGCTGCTCCCAGCCAGCGATCACCGCATTACGTTTTGAAATAAAATCCAATGATCACTAAAGACTCATTAATCCCGGAAAAAATTGCCTTATTCCGCTCCTTGTTTCGCGGCCGAGATGATGTTTATCCGCGGCGATTTCTAAATCGAAAAACACAAAAATCAGGCTATGCCCCGGCATGTCGCAATGAATGGGTTCGAAATGTTTGTGCAAAACCTAAAATCAAATGTCTGGATTGCCCCAATCGACAATTTATTCATGTTTCTGATGACGTAGTAATTTGGCATTTGCAAGGCCAAGACGCGGAAGGCAAAGATTTCGTCATGGGTGTCTATCCACTGCTTCTTGATGACACGTGTTTTTTTCTTGCAGCTGATTTTGATAAGACAAGCTGGGAAACAGATGCATTAGCGTTCATGAAAACATGCCATCAGATGAGTTTGCCCGCGGCTCTTGAACGTTCCCGGTCAGGCAATGGTGGGCATGTTTGGTTGTTTTTTGCTGAGGCAATCCCGGCGAATTTAGCCCGAAGACTGGGCGCTTATATTTTGACTGAAACCATGGAGCATAATCCGCAGCTGGGCTTGGATTCCTATGACCGGTTGTTCCCGAATCAGGATACTTTGCCACGAGGCGGTTTCGGTAATTTGATTGCATTACCTTTACAGAAAAAATCGAGAAAAGACGGTAACAGTGTTTTTGTTGACGATCAATTACAAGTCATTCCTGATCAATGGGCTTACCTTTCTAACCTTAAAAAAATTCCACGTGGTGATATTGAACGTCTGGTTATGGAGGCTGAAGCCAAAGGGCGTGTTGTGGGCGTGCGTCTTGATGTATCAGAGGAAGAGAATCCGACGCCATGGCGTCCACTTCCGCTGCCGTCAAACATTGAAAACCTGCCAAAAAAACTAACCCTGGTTGTTGGGAATGAAATTTTTATCGAAAAAGAAAAATTACCCCCAATGCTACTCAATAGACTCATTCGCCTGGCGGCTTTTCAAAATCCTGAGTTTTATAAAGCCCAGGCAATGCGACTTCCTGTATATGATAAAGCACGCATCATTGGCTGTGCCCGTGATTACTCCCATCAAGTCGGTCTGCCGCGAGGTTGTCTTGATGAGATAATCGCATTAATGCGTAATTTAAAAATAAAAACCACTTTGCAGGATGAGCTGTTTGATGGACAACCTATCGATGTTCAGTTTTGTGGTGAATTAAGGCCTGAGCAACAAAGTGCAGTTGATGTCATGATGAAATCAGAAACCGGTGTTTTGGCTGCAACGACCGCGTTTGGAAAAACGGTCATTGCTGCATGGTTAATAGCAAAACGACAAGTGAATACATTGATAATTGTGCACACCAAGCAATTGCAGGATCAATGGATCGAACGATTACATACATTTCTTGAGATTCCCACTAACAGGATGGGACGCATTGGTGGCGGACGGAAAAAGATCACGGGTTTGATTGATATTGCACTGGTTCAAACCCTGATACGCAATAATAATGTAGAAGCCCTGATAAACCAATATGGGCATATTGTTGTTGACGAATGTCACCACATCCCGTCCCGTAGTTTTGATGATGTTATCCGACAAGCTAAAGCACGTTTTATCACGGGTTTATCAGCAACCATTGCGCGAAAAGATGGGCAACACCCCATTATCACCATGCGTTGCGGTTCCATACAATATCGTGTGAATGCAAAAGCACAGGCTGTAGCACGTCCATTCGAGCATTATGTAATTGTTCGTCCCACCAGTTTTCGCCCACTGAAACAAATCAATGACGATCTGCGTATCCAGTTTCAAGATTTGAATGGTGAGCTTATCAACGATGATGACCGCAATAAATTGATTTGTGACGACGTTATCCAGGCCTTAAAAAGAGGTCGCTCACCTGTGATCATAACTGAGCGCAATGAACATCTTGATCTGCTGTATCAATGCCTCGTAACAAAAGTTCAACATCTTATTGTGCTGCGTGGTGGTCTGAATGCTAAAGAAATGAAACTTGCAGTGAGTCAGCTCAATTCCATTCCGCTTGATGAAGAAAGAGTCTTGCTTGCAACGGGTAAATTTATTGGGGAAGGGTTTGATGACGCGAGATTGGACACATTATTTTTGACACTACCTATTTCATGGAAAGGCACCATTACACAATATATTGGCCGCTTGCATAGACTGCATGATTCAAAAAAAGAAGTACAAGTGTATGATTACGCTGATCTTGCCGTTCCAATGCTTGAACGTATGTTTAACCGTCGTTGTAAAGCTTATGAAGCAGCCGGGTACAAAATGATATTGCCGGCAAGTGCTTATCCGGGGTGGCCGTCAGATGTGACGCTACCAGCAGAACCTGGCTGGAAAAATGACTACGCTGGCTCTATACGCCGATTGGTTCGTGATGGTCTGGATGTATCACTTGCGCAATTATTCGCAGATGCCGCCCGTCAGGATAGCTCTGACACGTTAGGTATTGAGCGGGCTCGAAGCACGATTGAAGCATTTCTTTTCTATCGACTGGAAAGCTTGTCTGAAACCCGTGGTCGTTTTCAGTTAAATCATGAATTATCCATCCCGTTTAATGGATTAGGACGCATGGAAGTCGATTTATTATGCCAGGATAAGCGGGTTGTTGTTGAGATTGATGGCATGCAACATCTTGCATCAAAGGACGCTTATCGTAATGATAGACGCAAAGATCTATTGCTACAGGAAAACGGTTACAAAGTAATAAGGTTTTTGGCAGAAGATGTGAGCAAACAACTGGATATGGTTCTGGATACTATTTTGCGGATATTGGCCAAACAAACCTGATATAAATGAATTATTTTGTATTCAGGATAATTTTTTAAAAATGCCCGCAAAAATACTTGACTGCGCACATTTTATTCGACATTCTTACGAAGAGTTAAATATGAGTTGCGATGGACCGCGGCCGATTAACGGTTTTCAACTTAATCATAAGGAAACGTGGTCATGAACAATCTAAAAATCAACGAAATAACACAGCTGGTACTTTTTATCACTGATCTGGAAAAATGGTTGGTCAAAATCGATTAACGCTCAGGCGTTGGCGGATGGACGGTAAATTTCCGAAACCAGTGAAACTCAACGAGAAAACTTTAGCTTGGCGTACTAGCACCATCTATGAGTGGCTCGATCAAAACATTAAACATTAGAAAATTCAATTAACACATATACACATTCGTAGATGAATTGATTGAATCGGCTTTTTCATTTTGTTAATAGCTGTGCGTTCTTATTCTTAAATGAACATCTTGCTCTTGGGTGCCGCACCCGCCACCTAATCTTCGCCTATAACTTGTACTTTACGTTTTTTTTCCTGCCTGATAATGATATAAATCAAAAGCTGAATCTGTGATGTCGGCAATACTGTCCAGAATTGTTGGAGGCGAAGAGAACTCGAATGGTTCTTCTTTTTAAGGCTCAACAAGAGCCTAACAATTTAAAAAGTGTAGCCAAGAATAATTTTTTGTAAATATAAAACTTTAAAACCCTTGCTGTATATGGTCGGGACGGAAGGATTTGAACCTTAGACCACTAGCACCCCATGCTGTCTCTTTGCGATATAAAAGCATATCAATGAAATACTATCAGAACACAAGATCCTTGTAAACAAAGGAGTATTGACTAATTCACCCTCCAAAGACTATCATTTAATATTAACCCAGCACACGATGTCAGGTACCAAAGCTGGTACCAAAATCAAGAAAGGTACCTATGATAAAGTTTACGGATAATTACATTAGAAACTTGCAGTCTGAGGCCAACTGGTTTGAAAAAACGGAATCCTCGGGGCTTTGCGTGCGTGTTATGCCCAGTGGTAATAAGTCGTGGGTCTATCGCTTTACCTTAAATGGTAAACGCTCCAAGATGACCTTGGGCAAATACCCTGGAATAAGTTTAAAACATGCGCGAGAGCTTCATGCACACGCATTGAAACTGAAAGAGCAAGATATAAATCCTATTGAGCATGGACAGCAACAAAAACTGAAGCAAAACAATACCGTCAAAACATTGGTGCTGGCTTGGTACTCTGGTTACATTGAGAAAAATCGCAAACAACCATTGCAGATTAAACAACAAATTGATGCAGATATAATTCCTCTGTTTGGTGATATGGTACTCGAACGAATTGAACCCAAAGCAATTACCACAGCCTTGGATACCATTGTTAATCGTGGCGCACCGGTTCACGCGAATAAAATATTAAGCACGTTAAAGCAAGCCTTCAACTACGGGGTTAGCCGTGGCGATCTGGCATCAAACCCTGCTACAAATATTCGCGCACGTGATATCGGCGGCTTAGAGAAACCACGTGAGCGTTTTCTCACCACGGATGAGATAAAAAAATTATGGCTGTT
>CAMDBQ010000135.1 GCA_945889365.1 Legionella genomosp. 1
TCCAGCATCGTCATGGCATAAAAACGATTATCAGGAATATCATTGGCATGGTGTTTTGCAATCAAACAATTGGTGTTACAAGGATTGCCGACCACAAAAATACGCACGTCGTCGCTGGCATTATCATTGATAGCTCGCCCTTGTTTGGTAAAAATCCCGCCATTAATTTGTAATAAATCAGAACGTTCCATACCTTGCTTACGGGGCACGGAACCAACCAATAACGCCCAGTTCACGCCATCCATCGCCTTGTTCATATCTGATGTGCAAACGATTCGTTTTAGTAATGGGAATGCGCAGTCATCCAACTCCATCGCGACACCTTCAAGTGACGGGAGGGCGGCTTCAAGCTCAAGTAAATTTAATTCAACTTCAACGTTCGCGCCAAACATTTGCCCTGAGGCGATCCGGAACAACAAAGCATAACCAATTTGACCGGCTGCACCGGTTACCGCGACTCTTACTCTTGTTTTCATTGTAATGCTTCCTTAGTTAAAGGGATTTCAAACGTATCTTATGATACTATTGCTGCCTTTAACAAGCCAATCTGATTGAACCCGTGCTTCCATTATCCTTATACATTCATATTCCCTGGTGCATTCGCAAATGCCCTTATTGTGATTTTAACTCTCACAAAAGTCCTGAACACTTGCCTGAGGACAACTACGTCAAGGCATTGATCGCGGATTTGCAACATGATTTGTCAATCTTTCCAGGACGAACACTCAGTTCAATTTTTATTGGCGGCGGCACACCTAGTTTGTTTTCAGCCCGCGCTTATGACACATTATTCAATGCCATCCAGCCAATATTGCCCTTTGCTGACGACATAGAAATCACTCTTGAAGCCAATCCAGGCACGGTTGAACAACAGCGCTTTAATGATTACCGCAAGCTCGGGATCAACCGATTATCAATTGGGATCCAAAGTTTTAATCCGATTCACTTGAAGGCATTGGGTCGTATTCATGATGAAAATCAAGCCCACAGAGCCATTGATGCCGCACGTCTCGCCGGCTTTGCTAACATCAACATCGACGTCATGCATGGCTTACCCAACCAAACCGTCGCTGAAGGCCTTGATGATTTACGCACCGCATTAAGTCATCAACCTGAGCATCTGTCCTGGTATCAATTAACCATCGAACCCAATACTATTTTTTATAAAACCCAGCCCAAGCTTCCCTCCGAAGATGATGCATGTACTTTGGAAGAAGAGGGCTTTGCCCTGTTAAACAGTCATCATTATAACCGTTATGAAATTTCGGCCTTTTGCAAAGCAGGCAAACCCGCATGCCACAATCTCAATTACTGGCTATTTGGCGATTACTACGGCATAGGAGCCGGTGCACACGGCAAGCTAACATCAGCCGACAAACAAATCCATCGCACCCGCAAACACCGTCAACCAGCCGATTATTTGAATCCTGAAAAGCCGTTTCTTGCCGCTAATGAACGGGTTAGCACTAATGATCTGATTTTTGAGTTCATGTTAAACACCACCCGCTTGCAACAACCAATTACCCATGCTTTGTTTGCAGAACGCACGGGACTGAGTTTTGATGTGTTAAGGCCTGGCCTTTTGCAAGCACAAAGCAAAGGACTGGTTACACTTACCAACACCCATTGGCAAATCACAGCCTTTGGTCGGCGATATACAAATGATTTGCAGGCTTTGTTTTTGCTAGATTGAGACGTGGATGCTACGATGAAAGCAAGTAAGGGTTTTAACTTGCCAATATATGATCGAATCCTTGAAATTCTATCCAAATCAAGTATGATTCGATCTTGTGCGGGGCCGTTAGCTCAGCTGGTAGAGCAGGAGACTCTTAATCTCTGTGTCATAGGTTCGACCCCTATACGGCCCACCATCCCCTTATAAACCATGCGCGTAATTTCAGGATATTTTATGTTGACCAGTGTTTTGGCTGTATTTTATGTGATCGTGGGTTACCTTGTCGGTTCAGTTTGTTCCGCCGTTATTGTATGTCGCCTATTTTCTCTGCCTGACCCTCGCACTGCAGGCTCAAACAACCCAGGCGCCACTAACGTTTTGCGTATTGCCGGCCCTAAATGCGCCATTATCGTTTTAGTTGCAGACATGCTGAAAGGCTTTTTACCTGTATTTTTAGCTAAATTACTCGGAGCAAATACAGCCTCCTTAAGTTTTATTTGCCTAGCCGCCGTTTTGGGACATATGTTTCCCATCTTCTTTAAATTCAAAGGTGGCAAGGGCGTTGCCACAGCACTGGGCGCATTCCTAGGGTTTGATTGGCTTTTAGGTGCGATGGTACTGGCTACCTGGCTTGTTGTCGCCCTGATCACTCGCTATTCGTCTTTAGCGTCGTTGGTTGCGATTGCATTTTCGCCTTTCTATTCTTTATATGTTGTCAACGACATGAGCGCTTTTCTTCCACTTGTATTGATTGTGATGGCCGTGTTCTATAAGCATCACGGAAACATTCTGCGACTAACAGATGGGACAGAGCCGAAAATGAAGCTAAAACGCGAATCATCCTAAAGAGGCCATCGCGCTTTCACATCTATACCCAAATCGGCATCTTTCTCTCCCTGTAAAAGATGCAAGCATCCAGCGTAGGCCACCATGGCTCCATTATCAGTACAATATTCAGGGCGTGGGAAAAAAACTTCACCATTGATTTCAGCCATCGATTTTGAAAGTGCCGCGCGCAAGGCACGATTGGCTCCCACTCCGCCAGCAACAACAAGACGCTTACAATCGATTTGTTTGAATACCCTCTGACATTTGATAACCAAAGTATCAATCACTGCATCCTGAAACGCCTTGGCAATCGAGGCACGCGCAGAATCATCTTTTGGGCTATTATTCCATGCGGTTAATGCGTGAGTCTTAAGTCCACTGAAACTAAAATCTAGCCCAGGTCTATCAGTCATAGGACGCGGGAATCGTGGTAAAATATAATCTGACAAGTCTAGATCAGCAAGCCTTGCAAGCTCCGCACCCCCAGGATATGGGACTCCCATCAATTTAGCCGTTTTATCAAACGCCTCCCCTACTGCATCATCGAGTGTATCTCCCAAGAGTTGATAATCACCCAAAGCGCGCGCCTCAATTAATTGTGTATGACCACCGGAAACCAACAAAACCGCAAACGGAAACGCTAATAACGGCGAGTCTAATTTTGCAGCTAACAAATGCGCTTCTAAATGATGCACGGCAAGAGCCGGAATATTCAGTGCAAACGCCAGGCTTTTAGCAAAACAAGCGCCCGTCAGCAGTGCCCCTGTCAACCCAGGGCCTGACGTATAGGCAATTGCATCCAATTGGGTTTTATCCAGATTGGATTGACGTAAGGCCTCATCAACCAAGGGGACAAGGTGCTTGACATGATCACGGGAAGCCAATTCAGGGACGACCCCACCAAATTCCCGATGCATCAAGATCTGAGAAAACAACGCATCGGCTAACAGACCTTGTTCAGAGCAATAAATTGCCACACCCGTTTCATCACAAGACGATTCAATACCTAATACTCGCATGTCTGCACCTAATGCCTTAAAAATGACAATTATACTCTAAATTTCAAACAATAAACTTGACGAATGACAATTGTATCACTAGAATTGCGAGCCTATTGTAATAAATAAACAATTCGTAATTTATATTATAGATAACGAAAAAACTAACCGAGGATTACTGAATGCCCACAGTTCGCGTGAAAGAAGGCGAAAACCCAGAGTACGCACTGCGTCGTTTCAAACGTTCCTGTGAAAAAGCAGGCCTGTTGACTGAATTACGTCGTCGTGAGTTTTATGAAAAACCTACGGCTGAACGTAAACGTAAACAAGCGGCTGCCGTTAAACGTCACCTAAAAAAATTGTCACGTGACACATCTACTGGTCGACCAGCAACACACCGACGTAAATAATTATGACCATGAAAGATCATATTCTTAACGATCTTAAAGATGCCATGCGCGCCAGAGATAAAAAGAAGCTGGATGCGCTACGGTTAATTTCTGCTGCAATCAAACAAATTGAAGTCGATGAACGCATCGAAATCGATGATGCGAGAATGCTGGTGATTTTAGACAAGCTTGCAAAACAACGCAACGAGTCCATTACTCAATTCAGCGCAGCCGGCAGAAATGAACTGGTCGCACAGGAAGAATTTGAGCTGGCGTTGATTAGTCAATACCTGCCTGAGCCACTATCTGACTTAGAAGTAACCACTTTTGTTGACAACGCTCTCATTGCTGTTGGCGCTGAGAAAATGAGCGACATGGGCAAAGTGATGGCCGAATTAAAACCACAACTGCAAGGTCGTGCAGACATGGCCAAAGTCAGTGCGATGATTAAAGCCCGATTGAATTGAGCTCCCTAATCCCACAACCCTTCATTGACGAGCTACTCAATTGCACCGATATAATTGAGTTTATCGACAGCTATGTGCCGCTTAAAAAACGCGGCACCAGCCATACTGCCTGCTGCCCTTTTCATAATGAAAAAAATCCATCGTTTAACGTCATTGCCAAAAAGCAGTTTTATCATTGCTTTGGATGCGGTGCCAGCGGAAACGTGATTAGCTTTGTGATGGGTTATTTACATCAAAGCTTTCCAGAAGCCATCGAAACATTGGCAACGCGTGCAGGTTTGGCCGTTCCACGTGACAAAAACCCGGAAAAGCTCAATCACTCCCTGAATCTATACCAACTTTTGAATCGAGTTTCTACGTATTATCAACAAACACTGAAATCGTCCGGTCAAATTGCCATTAATTATTTGAAGCAACGTCATGTCACAGGTGAATTAGCAAAATTATATCAACTAGGTTACGCGCCTCAAGGCTGGCAAACACTGGAAGCACAATTCAGACCCAACAAACAAGAATTAATCGCCACC
>CAMDBQ010000136.1 GCA_945889365.1 Legionella genomosp. 1
CGCACAAGGGTCTTGGAAGGCCGTGGTTATCAGGTATTGAGGGTTTGGAACAATGACGTTTTTCAGAATACATCGGGAGTAATGGAAAAAATCCTGACATTACTCGAAACCGAGCCACACCCGGGCACCCTCATCCCCAGCCCTTCTCCCAAACAGGAGAAGGGACCAGATCGTGCTAACTGATTAACTTCGGTGCCAATTTTGATGGGACAGCCCTGCCGTCGTGTTGTTTTTTTGTATGTGGACGCTTTTACTGCTATACTTCGAGCGAAATATCTGATCCTGACCTTTGACTGAGTTGATAACTATAATATGCAAGATAAAAACCCGCTATTAAGCACCCTACTAAAAATACTTGACGACATCCAAGCCATTGACGTCGTTACTATAGATGTCAGCAAACACACATCAATCACTGATTACATGATTATTTGTAGTGGCCGCTCCTCTCGCCATGTAAAAGCGGTTGCCGCTTATGTCATGGAACACATGAAAGCTGCCGGTGCCCCAGCCATGAATCATAGCGGCCTTGAAGGCGGGGACTGGGCTCTGGTTGATTTAGGTGATTTTATTGTACACGTCATGCAACCTGAAACCCGTGCGATGTATAATTTGGAAAGCCTCTGGCAAGAGCGGGTTGAGTAATCCAAAACATGGGTCTTTACAGGAAAACAAGCAATGATCGCGTTGAATCCAGGCTTCATCACTTTCGCTTAAGTTTGCTTGTTGCCTTGCTGATCATGTGTTCTCTGGTATTAATTTTACGTTTGGCTTATTTGCAATTTTCACAATACAAACATTATGCGACGTTGTCATTAAAAAATCAAATGAGCATCATTCCCATAGCGCCCCCCCGAGGAATTATCTTTGATAAAAACGGGGTGGTTCTGGCGGAAAACATTCCCGTTTATGTCCTGGAAATCATTCCTGAACGCGTAAAAAATCTGCGCGACACCTTGCAACAATTAAAAGACTTGTTACCCTCAATAACGGACGATGATATCGAAAGTTTTGATCGTTCGCGTCGCCAAAATCACGCCTATGTACCGATTCCATTTAAATTGAAACTATCTCAAGACGAAGTGGCTATTTTTGCCAGCAATCAATACCAGTTCCCAGGCGTTAGTATCAAAGCCCGTCTCATGCGCTACTATCCATTGGCTGAAGCAACGGCTCATTTGCTTGGGTACGTTGGCCGCATCAACCTGCAAGAATTACAACGCGTAAATAGTACCAACTATCGCTCAACCAACTTTATTGGAAAAGCCGGCATTGAAAAATATTATGAAGACAAACTTCATGGGCAAGTCGGCTATCAGCAAGTAGAAACCGATGTTAGCGGCAGAGCGGTGCGTGTTTTAACCAAACAAGCGCCTGTTTCTGGCTCAAAACTCTATCTCACAATTGACTCACGTTTGCAACAAGTTGCCTATGACGCATTGAAAGATAAACGCGGGGCTGTCGTCCTTATGGACGTGCGCAATGGAAATATTTTGACGATGACCAGCTCGCCAAGCTTTAATCCCAATTTGTTTGTTAATGGAATTAGTAATGCCGATTACAAAATCTTATCGAATGCGCAAGACAGGCCCCTCTATAATCGCGCAGTACGTGGTCTTTATCCTCCCGCATCCACTGTAAAACCTTTTATTGCTATCGCAGGACTGGATAAAGAAGTGATTAACATCAACACCCGAATTTATGATCCAGGCTGGTATAGATTACCTAATGTGACCCATCTCTATCGAGACTGGAAACGCACAGGTCATGGCGTTACCAATGTTAAACGTGCAATTACCGTCTCATGCGATACTTTCTTTTATCAACTGGGTAATAAAATGGGGATATCTGCAATTGAGGATATGTTAGTGCAATTTGGTTTTGGACAATTGACGCATGTTGATCTTAATGAGGAAGCCCCAGGACTTGTGCCCAGTCCGCACTGGAAACGGCAAAGCAAAAATTTACCATGGTATCCCGGCGATACATTAATTACCTCCATCGGCCAAGGTTTTATGTTAGCTTCTCCTTTGCAGCTAGCAAATGCAACCGCATCCATGAGTCAACATGGTCAACGTTTTCGCCCGCACTTGCTAGGTAAATCCATAAACGACCGCGGTAAAGCGCGCTCATTCAGATCCGTTGAAGAATATCCAATCCGCTTAAAAAATTCAGATAACTGGAGTATTGTAATTGACGCCATGCACGAGGTGATAACCAACAATGAGGGCACCGGCTATCGATTTGGACGCAATGCGCCCTATTCAGTCGCTGCAAAAACAGGTACATCACAGGTTTTTAGCTTGAGTCAGGACGATAAAAAACATTATCAATATATTCCTGAAGGCTTGCGTGATCATTCCCTGTTTATTGCATTCGCACCCGTTGAACAGCCTGAGGTTGCCATCGCAGTATTGGTTGAAAACGATACCGTCGCATCCTTCGTAGCTCGTAAGGTAATGGATGCCTATTTTGAGTTAAATCGCCATGAAGATTAGCACGTCACGCCCCATGTATCGATTCACAGGCAAGTCATTGTATATTGACCCACCTTTGCTAGGTTTGTTGTTATTGTTAATTGGATTTGGACTGCTGATTCTATACAGCGCGTCCAATCAAAATACGAGTATGATATTACGACAAGGCATGCGTTTGTTTCTCGCCATGGGCGTCATGTGTGTATTCGCGTTTATCCCTCCGCATAAATATAAACTGTGGACACCGTGGGTTTATGGCGTAGGCTTATCCTTATTATTGGCTGTCATGCTCATGGGTAAAGTTGGTAAAGGCGCACAGCGCTGGCTTGATCTTGGGTTTTTTCGCTTTCAACCATCAGAAATCATGAAGCTGGCCGTACCGATGATGGCGGCCTGGTATGTTGATCGCAAGTCGCTGCCGATCGATTTGAAATCCCTGATGATGACTGTTTTATTAATATTTATCCCTGCCGTTTTAATTGCCAAACAACCTGATCTGGGTACCGCAATTATGGTGGCGGCAGCAGGTTTGTGCGTCGTATTTTTAGCCGGCATTCGCATGCGAATTGTCCTAATCACTATGATAGCACTGGGTTTAGCCGCCCCCCTACTATGGCATGTAATGCATGATTATCAAAAGCAGCGCATCATAACCCTATTGAATCCAGAACATGATCCCTTAGGTGCTGGCTATCACATCATTCAATCGAAAATTGCCATTGGATCAGGCGGTGCATTTGGTAAGGGCTGGTTAACTGGTAGTCAATCTCATCTTAATTTTTTACCAGAACATGCAACAGACTTTATTTTTGCCGTATGCGCTGAAGAATTTGGCTTTATTGGCGGTGTCATCCTGATCATGTTGATCGTCTTGATTTCACTACGCTGCCTAAGCATTGCAAGGCATGCGCAAACCAGTTTCACCCGCCTGCTCGCAGCAAGCTTAGCCATGACGTTTTTTCTATCTGCATTCGTCAATATCGGCATGGTCATGGGCATATTACCCGTGGTAGGCATTCCCCTGCCACTGGTTAGTTACGGTGGATCAGCAATGGTTGCGTTTCTGGCTAGCTTTGGGATATTAATGTCGATCAGTTCACACCGGATTTTGTTTAATAACATGGATTGTAATCATTCACCACAATAAACAGAAACAGCGTTTTTGTTTCAATGCGCGTTGAGGTTCCATTGTATGCAGGCTTGCCTTGCCATTTCGCATTAAAACAAAGACACTATTCATTTTCTCATAGGATATGATATATCGCATGCACTGAGCCGATTGAAGGCTGCGTTTCGATATGTAATGAAGACAGATTCGTACCGAATGGATGCTTTGGTCGTTTTGCCAGATCATCTCCACGGCTGTCGCATTAAAATTTGATCAACCTGATGTAGTTTGGGTCTTGGCCCAACAATAAGGTATTGAAATCCACGTTTGCAGCGAAAAGCCCTTGTCAAAATACAGTCATTGGATCTAATCTGTGCGCTCACGGAATTTTATACCAGTCCAAACCACATGCAATATCGTAGATTGATCATTCCAGGCACAAGCTATTTTTTCACGGTAGTGCTTCAAGATAGAAGAAGTGATTTATTAATCCGAAAAATAAATGAGCTACGCCAGGAGCACGATAGTTATTCGCTTTGATTCGCCCTATCAGACGCTCAAGATTACTCTCAAGCTGTTCTCCATAGCTTGTCCACGTTTCGCCATCCACACCCGGCGCCCCATCTTTTCTGGTTTGCCAGTAGGCCTCAAACAACCACTCAGTATCCAGATGGTGGATTAATGATGTAAATCCCATTTCTGGGGATTGTTTCGCAAGCGTTGCTATCCGCCCTTGTTTCGTTGATACGTTTTCAGAATTTCGATGCATTCTCCGTAGTTCCCAAGTTCAGTTCGTTCATCCGACGTGCTGCTTCCCTCCACTGGGTCCGACTAGACTTACCGTTCCCCCGCCTCATCGGTACTATCGACACGCTCCGAATCCTGCTACCCATCCCACCTCGTTTCGTTTCCTTCACTTGACGGCACCGACTGTCGATCGCGTTTCGCTTCATCTGATGGGAATCATCATCAGATAACCTGGAGTTTTCTTGTATGGGTGACCCTCCCATTTTTTTTTCAGTCGGAGACAGCAGGTTATCCCAAGTTCCTGTGTATTCCAGATACCCGTTTGCGCATGTTCCAACGACTCCGGTCGGCCTCCTTATGCTTGCCATAGTGCATTTTGGAGCTCGGTCCCCACTTGTACCATCATGAAGACGCCTTCAATTGAAATTTCGAAGCTCGATAGCATGGCTTCCGGTTTTGCTGTCTACGCTTCGTAGTTGTGGGTCGCCCCACCACCACGCAAGACTCGCTTATGACCGCTCGGCTTAGCTC
>CAMDBQ010000137.1 GCA_945889365.1 Legionella genomosp. 1
GTTAAAGCATACATATCATAATCTTCGCCACTTGAAGTGCGTCGGCTATGAAATTTAGTGCCATACCACGAAGCCAAACCGCGTGTGCGATAGCCGCTCGAGGAGGTCATCACTTCATAGGTTTGCCCATTAACATTATAAGCACTAGGGTTGCCCCAGCGACTCAATGGCTCATGAACTGGAGACACTTTTCTGAATGTTGTCGGCAAAGGTCCAGGCGGAGGACCGTCTCTGTCGGTAGGCGTTATGTTAGGATGTGAATCATGTTTAGCAGACGCTACTCTTTTTTTCTGCTGAGGATCATCTTGAGAGCTTACACTAGGATCCACATGACAGCTTGCTAACAACATAAAACCCATTAACCATAAAATACGCATCATCATGTTCTACCCTAGTATTGTAACTCGTCACGTCATCCTGAACGCAGTAAAGGATCTCGATCTCGCTTCGCTCGCGATGATGACGTAAGGAATTTCTTATTATTTTAAAATATTTTCTAATAATATAGCCAAAAAACCCTTTTGTCATTTGGTTGATGGATTAACCCTGTGATAGCATAAGTCAATTTTCATAATTGGGTAGATACATGAACAAATCATGCCGTTTATTAACAAAAATATCACTAGTCATTGCAATAATGGTCACTCCAGGTGTTTTCTATGCAAACCCGCCTCAACCCGATCTTCTCCAGCCGTCGGGTGTTAATAGCAGCCCATTAATAACGCCTGCGCCACCAACAATCAATGCAAAAGCATATATCCTTATTGACGTGAACAGCGGGAAAATTCTTGCTGAAAAAAATAGTGAAGAAAGACTGCCTCCAGCCAGCTTAACTAAAATGATGACACTCTATGTTGTCTCTAATGCCCTGCATAATGAGCAAATCCACCTGACTGACAATGTACGCATTAGTCAGGAAGCATGGAAAATTGGCGGCTCACGTATGTTTGTCAAAGAAGGTCAACAAGTTAGCGTTGAAGACTTGTTAAAAGGCATTATTGTTGATTCAGGTAATGACGCCTGTGTCGCGATGGCTGAACATCTCGGCAGCAGTGAAAGTGGCTTTACTGAAATCATGAATCATCAAGCAAAAAATCTGGGTATGGTCAACAGTCATTTTACTGACAGCACAGGTTTACCGAACGTAGAACATTATACTTCAGCAAAAGATCTCGCCATTCTTGGCCGAGCATTAGTAAACGATTTCCCACAATACTATCATTGGTATAAACAGAAATGGTTTACCTATAATGGCATTCGTCAACCTAACCGTAATCGTTTGTTATGGCGTGACAATCAAGTTGATGGTTTGAAAACAGGTCATACCGCCGAAGCCGGTTTCTGCCTGGTTTCTTCAGCAAAACGTGACAGCATGCGTCTGTTGGCTGTCGTCTTAAATGAACCAAACGACACAGCGCGCGCTGATGACAGTGAACGCTTACTTAATTATGGCTTCCGCTTCTTTGAAACTCATGCTCTCTATAAAGCTGGCACTGTGATTACTGAGCTCCCTCTCTACAAGGGAATATCCACCAAGGTTAATGTGGGTTTACTGACAGATCAATTCATAACTATCCCTGCTGGACAATACCAACGTTTAAGTATCAGCACAAAAACAGCAAAATTTGCTGAAGCGCCCTTACAAAAAGGCGACAAGGCAGGTGAGTTGATTATTAAATTTGATAACAACATCATCGGCACCTACCCGCTATATGCATTAGAGAACGCAAAAAAAGGTGGTTTTTTCACTTGCGCGAAAGATTCTGTTAAACTAATGTTTAAACGTTGGTTTAGTTAATTACTAAAGAGCGCAAATGACTGACATGCCGAGCTTAATGGAATTCCCCTGTGAATTCCTTTTAAAGATAATTGGAAAAAATAGTGCTGCGTTTGAAACGGATGTGGTTAACATCACACGCAAGCATTTTCCGAACACGCTTGATAGTGCTATTCGCAGCCAGCCCAGCAAGCAAGCGAATTACCTGGCGGTTAGTGTCACGGTATATGCGCTCGACCAAGCCACACTTGATGCGCTATACCTTGAACTAACACAGCAGCCGGATATCAAGATGGTGCTTTGATGACTATCATTCGCCATCTGGGTATACAATCCTACGGATCCGTGTGGAATGAGATGAAGCAATTCACCTCAGATCGCAATGCCGATACCATTGACGAGTTATGGTTACTGGAGCACGAGGCTGTTTACACTCAAGGTCAAGCGGGCAAAGTCGAACATATACTTAATCCACGGGCTATACCCGTTGTGCAATCAGATCGCGGTGGCCAGGTTACCTATCACGGCCCAGGACAATTAGTTGCCTACGTTCTTATGGATATACGCAGACGCAATCTCGGGATCAGAACACTCGTGTGTCAACTGGAACAGGTGCTGATTACAGTACTTGGGAACTTTAATGTTGTTGCACAGGCTCGTTGTGGTGCTCCTGGCGTCTATGTAGAGGATAAGAAAATTGCGTCCATTGGCTTGAGGGTCAAAAATGGATGCACCTACCATGGAATAGCGCTTAATGTTGCAATGGATTTGGATCCATTTTCAGGCATTAATCCATGTGGGTACGCGAAATTGCAGATGACGCAAATCCAAAATTATTTTCCCGGCATCACTATCGAGCGTGTTAGCAAACAATTTGCTCTCGAATTTTCAACTTCCTTTGGTGGCTGAAACATGCATTTATTCGCAGACTATGTACACCCCCTTACTTCTTGGTTATATGAGAACCCAAATTGGGCTTTATTAATTGCGTTTGTTATGTCATTTGCGGAATCGCTAGCCATCATTGGCAGTCTTGTTCCAGGCTCTGTCACTATGACTGCCATTGGTATCCTTGCGGGCTCTGGGGTCATGAACATTGGATTAACTCTCGCCGCGGCCACCACAGGAGCTGTCGCAGGTGATAGCGCGAGTTATGCATTGGGTTACATCTTCAGCGACCGGTTAACTGAAATGTGGCCATTTAGGCGCTATCCACACTGGCTTGAATACGGTAAAGATTTCTTTGCAAAACATGGCGGGAAAAGCGTGATCATCGGGAGGTTTTTTGGTCCTTTGCGCTCAATTATACCCGTCATAGCCGGCATACTCCACATGAATGGGTGGCTTTTCTTCTTCGCCAACATCATCTCAGCCATCGGCTGGGCCCTATTATATGTTATGCCTGGAGTACTAATAGGTGCCGCCAGTACGGAGTTATCGGCTGAGAGCGCAACACGCTTGTTTATGTTTATTCTGTTAACATTGGCTATATTATGGCTGCTCACACAAGGAATAAAAAGGCTATGGCTCCACGCCAACCATATTTTACATACTCAATTACGCAAGATTTGGATTTGGTCTAAGAGTCACCCGATATGTGCTAGCTTGTTTAAAAAATTGTCGCCAAAATATGAGCGCATTCACTATCCAACCGTAGGCTTGGTTTTGTTATTCAGCGTCTGCTTTTTTATGTCAATCCTCATCACGTTGTTTGTCATTCAAGGCACTTGGATTTCAACGATTGATAATCCGTGCCATCTTTTTTTACAAAGCTTGCGGACGCAATATTTTGATGCTTTTTTTATTGCAATGAGTCTTGTCATTAGCCCGCTACCCCTACTTACATTCGCATTAGCAGTCTCAGTATGTACGCTGTACTATCGAAACTGGCGCATGCTGCGTTTTTGGTTGATCCTGGTTCTTTCGTGCAGTTCTATAGCTTGGTTTTTAAGCGTACTAATTGATATTCCCAAGCTGGGCGGCTTGTTACAATATCAATCCGCACCCACATTTCCTGCTATTAATCTTACTATGGCCACCGCTTTATTTGGTTTTTTTATAGGTTACTCAAACGCATATTTCCGAACCATTCCTATGCTTGTATTAAGAATTATATTAACAAGCCTATTGTTTTTGGCAGGGCTCGCACTGATATATTTAGGTGATAACTGGGCATCAAGCATTATAGCTGCTTATTTTATTGGGTTAACGATCTGTCTTGTACATTGGATTTATTACCGCCGAATCCCACAAAGTCTGCATGCCCCACGGCGATCTTCCACCCCAATTATTCTGGCTTTTTCGATATTACTGATAACAACGGGCATTATCTATCCAGTTTATTTTAAAAAAACAGTCCATGAACACACCCCCTACCGTAAGCAATATGTATTGACGCACAAAGCATGGTGGAACCAAACCCAGACATTGTTGCCTGTTTACACAAGAAACCGTGTTGGTAATCGCATTGGTTTATTTAACATGCAATACCTTGGATCACTTAAAGCACTAGAAACAGCTCTGGAAAACCATGGGTGGAAAAAACAGCCTGACTCAGTATTTTATTCACTGTTAATGCGAGCAAGTGGGCAAAACTCAGCTCGGGAATCGCCATTAATGGCACAATTATACTTAAATAAAAAACCCGACTTAATCATGATATATCCAAACGATCAAGGACAAACCCTATACAGTTTGCGATTATGGCGCTCTAATTATCATTTGCGCAATTATACCCAACCGATCTGGCTTGCCAGCATTATCTCCCTTCAAGAAAAGGCCAAACCATTCAGTCGCATTTTGCCCGCATTAACTGATTTCAAGCTAAACATCCTTACTTTACCTAACGATAAGCATATTAAGGCGTTACCGAACGCAAATCAGCCAACATTGTTAATGATTAAAGAAAGAGTAACCATTCACAACAAGCTATAATCTTATCATTACCCACAAGTTTGATGCATGTCGTCCCCGCGAAGGCAGGGATCCATCTCTGGTGTGGTATGTCAGTGATGCCAAGCATGGATCCCTGCCTTCGCGGGGAC
>CAMDBQ010000138.1 GCA_945889365.1 Legionella genomosp. 1
GAGGATCAAATCCGTGCCGTAGCCTCTTCGTTTTGCAATACTCGCTCACACTTACACGTCCGATGCGGTATGTTTGAAATCTAAAGTATACTTTAGATCATTGTCCATACATGTCAGCAGCCCCTATTGTATGGTCAGTCAAGATCCAGTAGCACTCAAAGAAAAAGGTATGCCTAGACGCTCATCTTAGCAAGACCACAGCCCAATTCATCAATGCTATCTGTCCCGGTAAGCCTGTCAAAGTCCACATCAATCAACACATATTGGCTGCAAGCCGCACCATGATTCATCACGACAGGGGTGAAAGCGTCCAGTTAGCCGCCATGCGTGAATTGGAGGAGGGCGGCACCGTGTATCTGGCCTTTAGCTCCAAGGCCGACGCGAATCAGGCTTTTTTCAATGTTGTGAATACTGAGTCTGCTAAATACGATTATATCATCTGCACGCCCAGTGTGAGTACGGGCGTATCCATCGACAACAATCACTTTGATTTTGTTGGTGGCGTGTTTCCTTATCATTACCCACCAGTTTGATGCATGTCGTCCCCGCGAAGGAGGGGATCTCTGGTGTGGTATGGTAGTGATGCCAAGCATGGAACCCCGCCTTCGCGGGGACGACAACTCGTGGCTATGGACTCAAGCTGGGCGTGATATTCCTGACTTGTGGGTAATGATAAGCGTGTTCCAGTCCAGCATCAACACCGCCAATGACTGCATGCAGGCGCGCAAGTCTTGATGAATGATGACTACGTGCCTCTGTGTCTGTACGTCACTCAATCACGACATGCCAGCCTTAATAACTTCTATCAACAGTTTGCACGCCTGTCCTTGCATGAAGGCATCGATTGAGTGTGCGCAAACGAAGCACACGATAAAGATATCGCGCAAGATGCAGAGATTTTTGCACATGCTGTACGTTCTCATTGGGGTATTGAAAATAAATTGCATTGGGTACTTGATGTACACATGTTTTTGCCCTGATTGTCTATTGTGGGATGAGCATAATTCCCATATGATGGCTTTATCATAAATAAAAATGAACATAGATTTTTTACTTCTTGCAAGGAGATTTCATGAAGAATGTATTAATTTTCCCAATCTTAGCAGTAAGTTTGATGGTTACAGATTTTGCTCTCGCCGGGACAATGGGGCCTGATATTACCTCGAAAAATTGGACCGGATTTTACGCTGGCGCTAACGGTGGAGCCGGTTTAGCCACAGCAGCAAGTTCGATTAATACAGGTTTGCTTAGCCCGACCAGTGGCACTGGCTCCTTTTCTGTCGCTTCGCATGAACTAAATGGATTTTTGGCTGGTGGTCAGGCAGGGTATCCTCTCCATATCACAGGGTAAATGCAATAATAGCGATTTAGGCAGGGCAATTCGCCAGAGATGGCAGTACGTATTGTTTAGTCACCCGATCATAAACTTTAAAAATGATCCTTCCACTGTCTCAATGCTGTAAAAACATCTACAGGTTGTTTTAATGAACGTTGGCTGTGTCGTTCTGTTTGCTGAATAACCGCGGGTATTTCGCAACGCAAAAATGGATTACTTTGTTTTTCTTCGAGCAATAAAGAGGGCAGGGATGGCAAATTATTTTTGCGTAATGTCTTTGTTTTTTCTATTCGTTGTTTAATGTTTTGATTATCAGGTTCCACTGTTTCTGCAAACACCAGATTATTAAGTGTATACTCATGAGCGCAATAAATTTCAGTTTGTTCTGGCAGGCCGGTAATTTTTTGTAAAGAAGCATACATTTGTTCAGCTGTGCCTTCAAATAATCGACCGCATCCTGCACCAAATAAGGTGTCTCCGCAAAATAATGAGTTATCTGCATAATAGGCAATATGATCCAATGTATGACCGGGTATGGCTAGAACCTGATATTGTGGGAAACATGCATCGACTGAAATAACTTCTCCATCCTTAAATTTGTGGGTTAACAAAGGAAGTTGAGATAAGCTACCACCCAATACCGGCACAGGATAGTGTTGGAGTATATCTCCGACACCATTCACATGATCCCAATGATGATGGGTGATTAAAATGCCTTTGAGTTCAAGTTGATATTGTTTCAAGAACGCCAATGCAGGGGTAGCATCGCCAGGATCAACAATCAGCGCAGATTGTTGACGCGTATTTACAATAATCCAAATATAATTGTCTGTTAATGCGTTGACTTGGTAAATTTTAATATCATTCATCGCGAGGCTCCATGGAATAAAAAACAAAGCCAAAATTGTTAATATGATCAAGAAAATTTGGGTTGTCGATTTTATTCTTCAGCAATTATTATTGAGCATACCTCAACATCTTAACCTTCGCTATGATTTGGACATGAATAGTTGAATTTGTTTGTAAGTTTCCAGGTTTAAGTTGGGAACTTACATCGCTTATGCTATAATTAATTTAATACTTTAAACTGGATAAACGATGTTTAAACGTCAACTCATGGATACGTTACTCAAAACGGTCGCCAGTTTCCCGGTAACCGTTCTTACTGGACCACGGCAAAGCGGAAAAACAACGCTGTTAAGGCAGGCTTTCCCGGATTTTCTTTATATTAGCCTGGAATCACCCGATCAGCTCATGCTAGCGAAAGCTGATCCTCGTGGATTATTGATGTCTGCTCATCAGGGGATCATCATTGATGAAGCACAAAATTATCCTGATTTATTTTCATATATTCAAGAAATAGTTGATATTAAAAAGCCAGGGAAAATCATTTTATCAGGCTCACAAAATTTTCTGCTCGCTGAAAAAATAAGCCAAACACTAGCGGGCCGTGCGGCACTTCTTGAATTATTGCCATTGACCTACGCTGAATATGCCTCGGATGAAACCAGTTCGGATCCATCATTATGTGAATACCTTTATCGAGGAGCATACCCTCGTCCCTATCATGAAAATATACCCACTACCATTTGGTATGATAGTTATATTAGAACATATTTAGAGCGTGATGTAAGAAGTCTTGTTAATGTCCGTGACCTATCGCAATTCCAACTGTTTTTAAAATTTTGCGCGGGACAACATGGGCAAGAATTCAACGCCAGCAACATTGCCACGGCCTTAGGTATGTCTCAAACCAATGTAATGCACTGGTTAAGTATTTTAGAAGCCAGTTATATTGTTTTTCGGTTACAGCCATTCTATAAAAATTACAAAAAAAGGCTCAGCAAACGCAGTAAATTGTATTTTTATGATACGGCCATTGTCAGTCATCTATTGGGAATTGAATCGCCTGAGCATTTAGCGATCCATGCAAGCCGTGGCGCAATTTTCGAAGGATTTATCATAACAGAAGTTATTAAAACGTTTTATGCTGTCGCTAAGCGCGCACCAATTTATTACTGGAGAGAACATGGAGGCGTGGAAGTTGATCTGCTTGTTGAAAAAGCCAATCTATTGATTGCAGTTGAAGCCAAATCAGGGATGACCATCACGCTTGAACAATTATATGGCTTGCAAAAACTGCAAGGGACTATTACCGATTGCCCCTTAAGCAGCTTACTTGTTTACGGAGGTGAGACGGCTAGAAAAATTAATGACATCGAGATTCTGTCCTGGCGAAATTTTATTTCTAATATAGGTATAGGCATATGAAACTCGACGTTGGCCATTTTTATTAAGCTGTCCAATTAACCGTCTTTGCGAGCGCTAGCGAAGCAATCCAGTTCGGATTTCCAATTAAAAACCGGACTGGATTGCTTCACTTCGTTCGCAAAGACGACACTTTAGAGCGCGTTTTTAAAAATGGCTAAAGTCCAGATAGCATACCCTTTTTTTTTCTGCAGCCATTCATATCCGGAATTAGTGCTCGGCCAAGACCCGCCAAGAGCGATTGGGTATAGCAACTAGTGCGAATCCAAAGTTAAATACATCCTCCGGTTTCTCTATCGAACCCGCCATCATGACCGTTTTTGATAAAACCTGTTGAACCTCTGGAGATGATTCATAGCATTCAAAAATAATGCGATATTGTTTTGACACGGTGGCAATCCGGTAGTAAATTCAATTGTTCACAGTGTAGCAATACCCTTGGTTACGCCACTTATATTACACTTACTGACAAAAAAGTTGAGCTAACTTTAGCCGACATTGTCACTCTCACTGGCTGGTGCCGCCTCATAGGGTATCCATTTAAATTTTCCAGGCTATACCCAGATCCACAATATTTACACCAATATTGACATGCCCGAGTTGCGGTGTAGGACCAGCTTGATTAATTTCAGGGTTCGCAAATATATAAGCATACTGAAGTTTGGCGCTCCATTCGGACGTTAATGCATAATCCAGACTGGTACCCAGCAAAGTAATGCTGGTGGCGGGTAACGCGATGGGTCTAAAGGCGGTCGATTGTGGACTTGAATCATATTCTGCTGCAATACCCACACCCCACTTTTCAGACACTTGGTATCTCGTCGCTAACTGGGCACTCCATGAATCATTATAATTCAAAGGAAAAATTATATTCCCTCCGGCGGAATTGACTAGCGCAAGATTTTTCTCTGCACTCCATTGAATATACCTGCACGTTTCTACTACCGTCCATAATGAAGTGGGCTTATGGACCAGGTTAAGCGTCCAGGTTGCCGGCACAACGAGATTATCACTAAAATTGGCATGTTTGACATTGCCTTGCTGACTGTATCCAGTCAGATTCGAAAAATTGATTTCCGAGTAATAGTTAGCGTTCAAAAAATTTGATTGATTAATTTGAAAGGCAAGACCAGCATCCCATCCATAATTCCATCCTGAT
>CAMDBQ010000139.1 GCA_945889365.1 Legionella genomosp. 1
GTGTGGAACAGGCAGTAAAATCACGGGTATCTCAATCGCCAACGATATATTACGCAACAACTCTGTCGTGTTGATGACCTCTTTATCTGCAATGATAAACGTTTCATTGATTGGGTTTTCTCGCGCAATGCAGGTCATTATAAAATCAACCAGGTTGTCAATGCCGATAAATTGCCGCTTGTTTTTCACAGCGCCCAAAGGGGTGGGGATGCGTTTTTTAATTAAATTTAATAGCGCACCAAAATTGCCTTTGACCCCTGGCCCGTAAACAATCGGTGGTCTGATGATCACCTTGTCCATGGCTGTTGGTAAGGCATGCAACGCTTGCTCTGCTTCCCATTTTGCCTGTGCATAAGGCGCTTGGGGGCTTGGGAGCGAGGCATCGCTGAAAGGGGTGTCATAACTGCTATGGCCTAGCACACCAATGCTGCTGAGAAAGATAAAGCGCTGCACACCTTGATCGCTCGCTTGATGTGCAAGGTTCTCAGTGACGTGCGTGTTCATTTGACGAAAGGTTTCCAACGGATTGGCGCTGGTTTCCTCTAAGATATGGGCTCTAGCAGCACAATGAACAAGGGTGTCAACTTGATCCAACGCATCCTTCCAGCCTGTTTTATCGCTTAATTCACCCAAATTAAACATCGTTAAATTATTTAGTTGCTGTTGTTTTTGATAATCGGACATAAACGCCAAAGCTGATGCCGATCGAACTGTAGCGCGAACGTTATAGCCTTTTAGGCACAATGATGTAACCAGTGCTTTCCCGATAAAACCACTCGCACCGGTAACCAATATGGTTTTACTGGACATAAGCGCCTTTATTCAGATGCTGTTGGATTCTATCAATTAATTTATTGCCGAGGAATGCCACAGGCGAGCAGGGATAGCTGTGATGTTTTAATATTTGCATGATTTCTTTGTTTTGATTGACCATGTTTTTCAGTGATTTATTAGTCGCGCCACCGAGCCGCATTTTTACCATGACCTCGGGAATATAAGCAGTCTTAATTTTATGAGTGTAAAGCAGGCGCAAAAGCACATCATAGTCTGCAGCTAGTTTGTAATCCACATTAAATAGCATGCCATGTTGTTCATGAACGGCCTTGCGGACATAAAATGTGGGGTGAGCTGGCACCCAGCCTTTTCCAAATAGTTCCGGTTTATAAGCACATGATTTCCAGTAGCGGGCAACCTGGCCAATGTTCGCCTGATCGACGTAAACCAAATCGCCATAACATGCATCGACCGTTTCGTCAGACAACGCGTCCACAACTCGACTGAGTGCCTCGCTGCTCGCAAACAAATCGTCGGAATTTAATAGCCCAATCACATCACCGGTTGCTTTCAAAATGCCTTTGTTCATGGCATCGTAAAGTCCCTTGTCAGGCTCTGATGTTAGGTAGGCGATGTGTTGTTTGTTTTGTTCGAGAATGTCAAGGGTGCCATCTGTTGAGCCGCCGTCAATTACAATGTGCTCAACATTTCGATGTGTTTGCATTTGAATTGTTCTGAGCGTGTCACGAATGGTGGACGCACTATTGTAACAGGCGGTAACAATAGAAATTTTCATAGTAACCTCAATTTAAGACTGTAAACGCAGGAATGGCCGCCATGTGCGTTGAACCATGACGAGCAGTGAGCTAGCTAATAAAACTATACTCGCACTGGCGGATGAAAGTGCCGCGCCAATAAGACCATAGGTTGGAACCAGTAGGGAGTTTCCAATCAGCATAATGCAAAAAGCAGCAAGATTAATGGCTAATAATAATCGATCACTATGCTGTGCGTAAAGTGTGTAAAGTGGAACGTCCGCTATACTGCGGCATGCTGCACCAAACAACAAAACATAAAAAATCGATAAATGTGATAAATAAACCGGTTTATTGATGAAATGTACAAGCGGATAAATCAAACACAGGCTAAGGGCTGCAAATAGCACCACAAAAATGGTCGTGTCTTTAAGCATTCGCATGGCTTCACATTGAAATTGTGGCTGATTATTTTGTTTCCAGGCGGCTAATAACTGAGCCAATCTCATTTTCGATACACCGGTATTGACCAAGTTATGCAACGTTAAACTTAAGCCTGCGTAAAATGTATAGATCCCAACGGCATCCAATCCACAATAATAATTCACAAAAAAGCGTTCAATATACAGCATGCTTAATGCACAAAAAGCCGTAATGATAAAAGGGCGGGTGACTTTTAACCCTTGCCAGATGCGTGCCCACTGAATGGGCTCATGTAAAATGCTTCGCCACGGGAGTTCGCGTAGCGCGATGATGGCGATAAAAATACTGAAGACAGCCCCGGTTATCCATGCCAGTAAAATAACATTAAAATGTCGGCTGGTCGGTGAAAAATAGAATAGGGGGAGCAGTATAACGACCCATAATCCTTGCCTTAAAAAAAACACAACGTTGGCGAGGTAGGGGCGCGACAATACAATGAGTATTCGCATCAATTCATTGGAAACATGCTCGGTTATGACCAAAATAAAAAACAGAAAGCACACAGAATAAGGCAAAATATGATGATAAAACACAAGATAAAACAAGGGCGACATGAACAAAAAAATAATCGCATACAGAACAAATTGATCTCGGATAATAGCGGCTTGTGTGATGGGTGATGCTCCAACCAGTGCCCTTGAGGTATAATTGTAAAATTCCATGCCTAAAAAAAACAAGGCATAAGCTACCATCGCCGTTATAATCCCGTATAATCCAAGCTCACTGGGCTGAAAATAGCGCACTAAACATAAGACCAGCAAGAATTTTGCGACGAGTCCGATGGCTCGAATGGCTACAGCACTTAAATTATAAAACATGTCATTACAGGATAAAATAAAGGTCAGTCGCGAATTATCCAGCAGTGCGGTCAGATTAGCAACCTACGTATAAACAAGGACATTTGAATGAAAGCATTAATCACTGGCGCAGATGGCTTTATCGGCTCTCACTTAACGGAACTATTGGTACGTGAAGGCTATGAAGTTAAAGCTCTGTCACAGTATAACTCTTTTAATACCTGGGGCTGGTTGGACGACACGACCTGCCTGAGTGACATTGACGTCTTAACCGGCGATGTGCGAGATCCACATTATTGCAAACACATCACCAAAGACGTTGATGTCATCTTTCATCTTGCGGCTCTGATTGCGATTCCCTATTCTTATGTTGCTCCAGGCAGTTACGTCGATACCAACGTGAATGGTACATTAAATATTTGCCAAGCCGCCATTGAAAATAAGGTCAGTCGCGTGATTCATACGTCCACCAGTGAAGTGTATGGCACAGCCAAGTATGTACCCATTGATGAACAACACCCCTTGCAAGCACAATCCCCATATAGTGCGTCAAAAATCGGTGCTGACGCGATGGCAATGAGCTTTTTTAATGCCTTTGATTTGCCATTAACCATTGCCAGACCGTTTAATACATACGGACCAAGGCAATCCGCCCGAGCCGTTATTCCCACCATTATTGCGCAAATCGCCAGCGGCTGCTCTCAAATTGAATTAGGCGATGTTACGCCCACCCGTGATTTTAACTATGTAGATGATACTTGCCGTGGATTTTTAGCGCTGGCTCGATGTGATAAAGCGGTAGGCGAGGTTGTAAATATGGGATCAAATTATGAGATCTCGGTTGCTGATACGTTGAATTTAATCCGTGAACTCATGAACAGCTCAGTTGAATTTGTATTTGATCAACAACGCATGCGACCTGAAAAATCAGAAGTATCGCGATTATGGTGTGATAATACCAAAATTAAAACCTTGACGGGCTTTGAACCCGAATGTTCAATTAGACAAGGACTACAGAAAACCATTGATTGGTTCACCGTGGCGGAAAATTTAGCCAAATATAAGGCGACGATTTATAATGTTTAACGCCTTATTGCAATTCATCCGCGATCACTTCCACACCCAGGATTTTATCCCTCTCCACGCGCCCACCTTCGCAGGTAACGAACGTCAATATGTCCTCGATACACTCGACACGACCTTCGTATCCAGTGTGGGTGGTTATGTGGATCGATTTGAACGCGACATAGCCTCCTACACCGGCAGTCCCGCTGCAGTTGTTATCGTGAATGGCACCAGTGCGTTGCATATGGCGTTAATGCTTGCCGGTGTGAGTGAGGGCGATTATGTGATGACTCAAGCACTCACCTTTGTTGCAACCTGTAACGCCATCGCTTATTGTCAGGCTGAACCCATTTTCCTTGATGTTGATCGAACCCATTTAAGTCTGTCACCTAGCGCGATGGATGTCTGGCTTCAGGAGCATGCGTTCATCGATGATGCCGGTCTTTGCCGACATCGTACGGATAACCGTATTATCAGAGCGTGTATACCTATGCACACGTTTGGTCATCCTGGTGATCTGGATGCCCTCGTGGCCGTTTGTCATCGATGGGGATTGCAGTTGGTTGAAGACGCGGCTGAGTCGTTAGGCAGTTTATATAAAGGCCGGCATACCGGTACGTTCGGGCAATTCGGCATATTAAGTTTCAATGGCAATAAAATCATCACTAGCGGCGGTGGCGGAATGATCCTGTGTAACAAAGAAAACGCCATCCGCGGGAAACATTTAACCACCACGGCGAAAAAGCCCCATCCCTATGCCTATTTCCATGATGAAATTGGTTTTAATTATCGTATGCCCAACCTCAATGCCGCATTAGGTTGTGCGCAACTTGAGCAACTAGAGTCGTTTGTAGAAAATAAACGA
>CAMDBQ010000140.1 GCA_945889365.1 Legionella genomosp. 1
GGCTACAATGGACGTTATCAAGTTATACGGTGGCGATCCTGCTAACTTTCTTGACGTTGGCGGCGGTGCTACAAAAGAACGTGTTTGCGAAGCATTCAAAATTATTCTGTCCGATGAAAAAGTAAAGGGTATTTTAGTTAACATATTTGGCGGTATTGTTCGTTGTGATCTAATCGCGGAAGGGATTTTAGCCGCCGTTGAAGAAGTTCAGCTTAAAATACCTGTGGTGGTTCGTCTTGAAGGCAATAATGCAGCCTTGGGCGCTGAAATTCTGAATAAGAGTGACTTGAATGTCATCGCTGCCGGCAGTCTGACTGATGCGGCTAAAAAAATCGTGGCGGCTATCGCTTAAATTTATTTCCGAGGCTAAGAATGAGTATTTTAGTAAATAAACAAACAAAAGTGATCTGTCAAGGTTTTACTGGCAAGCAAGGCACATTCCATACAGAACAAGCCATCGCTTATGGCACACGGATGGTTGGTGGCGTAACACCGGGTAAAGGCGGCCAAACGCACCTGGATCTGCCTGTGTTCAATACTGTGCGGGATGCAGTTGATGCTACTGGTGCTGATGCAACGGTTATCTACGTTCCAGCTCCATTTTGCAAAGATTCAATTATCGAAGCGGCTGAAGCGGGAATCAAACTAATCGTTTGTATTACCGAAGGTATTCCTGTCCTGGATATGCTGCAAGTTAAGGTCTATTTGGAAAACAACACGCATAGCCGTTTGATTGGACCTAATTGCCCAGGCGTGATTACTCCAGGCGAATGTAAAATTGGTATTATGCCAGGATTCATTCATTTACCCGGTAAAGTGGGTATCGTTTCACGTTCAGGTACATTGACGTATGAAGCGGTCAAACAAATGACTGACAAAGGTTTTGGTCAAAGTACGTGTGTTGGTATCGGTGGCGATCCAATTCCTGGTACAACGTTTATTGACGTACTGGCCATGTTTGAAAAAGATCCGCAAACTGAAGCCATTATCATGGTTGGTGAAATTGGTGGGTCAGCTGAAGAAGAAGCTGCTGAATTCATTAAATCAAATGTTACCAAGCCAGTTGTATCTTACATCGCGGGTGTAACAGCTCCTGCTGGAAAACGTATGGGTCATGCCGGTGCGATTATTTCTGGTGGTAAAGGTACGGCCGCTGATAAATTTGCAGCGCTTCAAGCCGCTGGTGTTATGACGGTTAATTCACCTGCAGAATTGGGTGATGCGATAGCAGAAATCACCGGTTGGTAAACAACCGAGCCGCTACCGGTAGGGATTGTTCACTGAGCGTGAATTCTGTGAGGACTCCCTAGCGGTTACGGCTCGGTTTTTTAGGAAAAGCAAAGCAATGACCCATCTAACTTCAATATCAGGCATTCGTCGTGAATACGGTGACTTAAGTCTTAGCGATGCCGACATACTGGATTCTCCAATAGAACAATTTAATCAATGGTTTACAGACGTATTAAAAACAGAAAAAAACGATCCAACAGCCATGTTGCTTTCTACAGTTGATGCGCAAGGCCACCCAGATTCACGTGTAGTCCTGCTAAAAGGTCTCGAGGAAGGCTCGTTCGTTTTTTACACCAATTATCACAGCATAAAAGCCCAACAAATTAATAAAAACCCATATGTAGCATTAAATTTTTACTGGCCGGGCTTGGTACGTCAAGTTAGAATTCGCGGTCATGCCAAAGAAGTCAGTGCCTCTCAATCAGACGACTATTTCGCCTCCAGACCAAAAACCAGTCAATTCAGTGCAATCATTTCACCCCAAAGCAAAGAAATTTCCGGACGTGCCGAACTTGAGCGAGCACTAAACGAACTCATAGCGACACATCATCAGCAAGAGTTAATCATGCGGCCTAAACATTGGGGTGGGTATGTGGTTATTCCAGAAGAGTTTGAGTTTTGGCAAGGAAGAGATAACCGATTACACGATCGGATTCAGTATTATCAAAAACAGGGAACGTGGAAACACCGTCGACTTGCCCCGTAATTTTATTTTATTTAAAAAATTTCAAAACCATGCTTCTCATTCGTGCCAATTCGGCCGAGTTAAATTCTTTATAAAATTGACTGCCAATATTTAAACTAACAACAACGTGCTCACCCATTCCTTTTAACAGATCGACTCCAGATAATTTCAGGAGTTGAATTTCATCGGCTACATCTGTGGCCCAGCGATCAAAATATTCCATGCTGCTGAAAACAGGTAGAAAAACCTGGTTGTTTTCTTGTAAATACAAAACACGTGGCTCGTCTTCTGCGGAACCTTTTTCAACCGGGATAATAAAGTTAGCTTTTATAAATTCAAGGTAGGCTTTGTTGGCTTCTTTATTGCTGCCTTCGGTAATCAAAGCCTGTTCTACTGCTTTTTCCAGTTCGTTCATGGTTAATCCTGTTTTAGTTTGGTTGGAAAAATATCTGAAAAACGGACCTGTTTGTTTTCCGTTAACATTTTTTCTCGATTCTTGTCTAATCCAAAAAGTTTATATATTAAAATTGGGAATACGAAACTAACCAGTCCAATCCCGAAGGCAATTTTATATGATGGATCAGTATTTAGCACAAGAAAAATCAAACAGATCACCATTAAAATAATTGCAAAGATGCCGGTATAGGGTGAGCCGGGAGTTGAGTAACGCAGATCATCGGTTGTATAGCCAGCTTCATATAGACGGCGGCGGAAATTAATTTGGGCCCAGCAGAGCGAAATCCAGGATGTCGCGCCTGTAAAGCCGGACACTAGCAATAGTGCGATGTACAAGGTTGATTGCCCCATAAAATAACCAGCGATGAGCAGTATCCAAATGGAAATCAAGGTCACAATACCTGCATTTTGTGGAACGGCTCTGCGGTTAAGTTTAGCTAACGGACGTGGAGCCATGCCATTGCGTGCCAAGGCATTTAGAGAGCGTATGATACCATAAACCCCTGAGTTCGAGCATGATAGGGTGGCTGTAAGTGTCACGAAGCTGGTTACCGCTCCTGCCCATTTTAGGCCATAGAAATTCAGTGCATCTGAAAAGACCGAGTTAGCTAAATTCGCTTTTTGCCATGGGAAAATCAACACCAGACAAAATACGGGGATAATATAAATAAACAGTATCCTGTAGGTTACATTACGAATGGCATAAGGAATCATGCGACCCGGATCAATGGATTCACCTGCTGCCAAGCCGATAATTTCAGATCCCTGATAATTGACTAGTAGCAGTACCATTGAGCTGAGCAAGACCATCCCTCCATTTGGAAACATACCGCCTTGACCCAATATAAATCTCCCACCAATGATTCCGGCTGGTTGAGGGCCATGAATGAGACCAAAGAAGATAAGCGCGGACAGGCAAATAAATCCAAATAGCGCTATGATTTTGATCAATGCGAGCCAAAATTCAATTTCGCCAAACGTGCCAACTTTAGCGGTATTAATATAGGTGATTAACAAGCCGAAGCAAATTGCCCAAACATAGCCATTAACCCCGGTAAAATACTCCATAATAATACCTCCTGCCACGCATTCGGCGGGGATATAGGCAACCCAGCTTATCCAATAAGACCATCCGACCCCGCAAGCAAGCGAAGGGGAAATAAAGTCAGCTGTATAATTGATAAAGGAACCTGCTATAGGGATGGCAACGGCTAATTCACCCATACATAGCATGGTTAAATAGATGATGAGCCCACCTAAAATATAGGCAAGAAAAACCGAAGGACCGACCTGATTAATGACCGCACCGGTACCCAAAAAGTACCCGGAGCCAATAACGCCGCCTAATGCAATCAGCTGAACATGCCGATCTTTTAATGCACGACGAAATTCCCCATCCTGGACACTAGGCGTATTGGTTTCTTTGTGTTCAGTATGCATTAATTATTGCCGAGATGGAGGTGTGATAGTATTTAGTGATTATAGGGGTGTGAATGAAGAATGCAAGTTTCAATCTTGTTTTTATTTTTAATAATCACACAAAAACTTCAGAATGGGGCTATAATCAATTCAGCTGTGTAAACTTTTTGGAGATTTTCATGACTAGGAAGTTAAGTACAGGACCTGATACTTTGCTTAATGCAGCAGCTTTGATAAAGCGGAAAGTGGATGCTTTACGCAAAAGCCGTGTAGCCGATGCAGTTGAAAATGTGATTGATCCTGTTGATACTCCATTTGAAGTGGAGGTATTTACTGCTGGAAAACTCGGTCCAATAGATACCCCGATTGAAGTGGAGCGGTATTTAAGCACAAACTCCGGTTTTATTGAACGTAGTAAGTCAGCTGAAAAAAACAACGAAGACATGCCTCATGATATACCGACGCCTAACCCCTCCGCTCTGAGACCTAAGGCGTGTTGACAATTGCTCCCCACCGCCTACGCGCCGCGGCCTTATCATTACCCAGAAGTTGTCGTCCCCGCGTAGGAGGGGATCCATCTCTGGTGCGGTATGGTAGTGATGCCAAGAATAGATCCCTGCCTTTGCGGGGACGACAGCTTAATGGAGCGTATTAACAAGACGAGGCACTAGCCATTGCAAACTCGATTAATATTGGTGTTAGACCCGTTATATTACGAGTTTGCTCTTATTAATCAAGTTCATTTTTAATGTGACCATCTTCTGGATGCCGCGGCACGTAGG
>CAMDBQ010000141.1 GCA_945889365.1 Legionella genomosp. 1
AGTCATGTTGCGGGCGAATGGTTGCTTGTTCCTGTGTAACCGTTTCCATGCGATTGATGGCTTGGTAGATCGCCTGTAATGATTTCATGTCTGTGGCACGAAAGTAACGCCCACCCGTCATTTTTGCTACAGAAGTAAGGGTTTTTTCATCCAAATCAGCCGAAGCATTCATGCTTAAAAACATGCCATTAAATGTTTGATTATCGGCTTCGGAGCCTAAACCAATGGTATACACTTTTATTTTATCGTCTCGTGCCAATTCAGCTGCTTTCAATGGAGCCAATACACCAGAGTTATTTGCACCGTCGGTTAAAAGAATAATCATGCGACCTTTATCAGGAACATTTTGCAAACGCTTCACAGCTAAACCAAGTGCGTCACCGATCGATGTCGTTTTTCCTGCCAAGCCGGCTGTGGCATCTTCTATTCGTTGCAACACATTATGATGATCATAGGTCAAGGGTGTTTGTAAGTAGGCGCGTTCACCAAACACAATCAATCCAATTTTATCATTTGTGCGATTTTGCACAAATTGCGCAGCGGCACGTTTTACCACATTCAATCGGGTGGCTTGGCGATCATGTAACAGCATGTCATTAACCGCCATGCTAGGGGATAAATCCAACGTCAGCATAATATTATGGCCATCACGCGCCAGTGGGCGTGGTTCGCCAACCCAGCGAGGATCGGCAAGCGCCAGCAATAATAATATCCATATTAATAACAGATAAGTGAGCTTGGCTTGTTTGGTTAAACTATGCTTTTCTTCTTCAGCAATACCCATCATGGCTTTGAAAAAAGGCACTTTCAGGGCGGCTGGTAATTGCATGGTTACCCGCGGCAGGAAGAGCCACATTAGCAGCGGGATAGGTAACAGGACTAAAATCCAGGGCGTGCCTAATTCGAACATGGTCTTCCTTGTCGTTTTATCCATTTATGCGCGATAAGGAACAAGGGTTGCAAATTGTGCGATCGTGACGGTCTATAGGGTCCTTCCAACAACAGGGTGCGCACTGAGCTGAAATCAACGCCTTTAACCGTGGTACTTAAAAACATGATCCATGGCTCGCCTTGTAATCCTGCTACCCGCGTTCGTGGGTAATAGGCTAATGCGACGCGCTTTAAGAGTTCAGACATTGCGGCACTGGTTAATTGACAGTTTTTATCTTGTTGATACTGGCGTTGATACACGGCTAATGCCCTCAACGCTTCTCGTTTTGCTCGACTATTTAAATAAGAGCGTCTTAACCAAAAACCCATTAGAAAACAGACGAGTGCTAAGCTTGCGGCAAGCAGATACCAACCCGGTGCTAGCGGCCACCAGCCAATGGGTGCAGGCATATGAATATCATGCAGTTGTGCCAAGTCGCTAGCCACCGGCCCTCCGGGGAAACGTTTGGCCTACTAACTGCGGAAGATCGGTTAGGGCGGTGGTTTGTACGTATTGGATTTGCAAACGTTTGAATTGTGCTTGTAATTTAGCAATGCGCTGTTCACAATAAAATTGATAGGAAAATCTGACTGCATCGAGCGTTGTATCGAGCAAAATTTCTTCCTGGCCATTGGTTATTGCATATTGGTCCGGTTTTGGGGGGGCCAATTCCAATGGGTCGCATACATGATAGGCCAAAATATCATTGCGTCGGCTTAAACGACTCAAATGCCGCTCGCTGTCTAGATCCAAATTATAAAAATCACTAATCAATACCAGAATGCTGCCCGGTTTAGCCACGCGGCGTAAACGCAGTAGGGCATGACTTAACGATCGTGAATCGGGCATGCGTTTGGATTGTGGATTGAGTTCATGTGTATAGTGGCTGAGAGAGGCTAAAAAAGGTAAAACGCCAGCTTGACGAGAACGCGGGGTAAATTCATTGTGGGCTACGGCAGAAAAAATTAGACCACCTACTCGATCACCCTGTTTAGCGGCAGTCCATGCTAACAGTGCGGCAAGGCGTGCTGCAACTACTGATTTAAATGCAACGCGGGTACCAAAATACATGGATGGATTAAAATCAGTCAGGATCACCACAGGCCGTTCTCGTTCTTCTTGGTAGACTTTCACATGAGGCCTGCCAGTACGAGCAGTTACCCGCCATTCCATGTGACGGACTTCATCTCCTGCCTGATAGTTTCGTGCTTCGGAAAAATCCATTCCCCGACCACGTAACTTGGACAGGTGGTTACCTATGCGGGCTGAATAACCTTCAGGGCGATAATGTGCAGTGCGTGCATACCGCTGTAAAGCGATTAAGTCATTTAGTTCTGCAACTACTCCATCGGTCATGACAGTACAATCCAATTTATAATTTACGGCAGTGCCACTTGACGGAGTAATTCGTCAATAAAATCATCGCTGCTAATGCCTTCAGCTTCAGCTTCAAATGTCAGTAAAATACGATGACGTAGCACATCATGCGCAATGACATGTACATCCTCAGGTGTTACGTAATCTCGTCCGGCAAGCCAGGCATGTGCTTTGGAGCAGCGATCCAGAGCGATTGTCGCTCTGGGGCTTGCACCAAATCGCAACCAACGCGCTAGAGCTGAACTGTAAATGCCTGGATTTCGTGTGGCTACCACCAGTTGAACAATATACTGTTCCAGTGCATCACTGGTATGTACATTGAGCACCTGTTGACGCGCTTCAAACAGTGTGCGCTGGGTTAGCGGGGTAATGGTATCGTCTACCATCAGTGTGGTTTCGTTGAGCACATTATTTGCAACCGCTTCTTTGCGCGCTAACGTGAGAATATCGCGTTCAACCCGGGCATCAGGATACCCAATTTTGACATACATCAAAAAGCGATCCAGCTGTGCTTCCGGCAGCGGATAGGTCCCTTCCTGCTCGATGGGATTTTGAGTTGCCATAACCAAGAATAATTCAGGTAATGGGTAGGTTTTACTACCAATGGTTACTTGGCGCTCAGCCATGGCTTCCAGCAGAGCGGATTGTACCTTGGCCGGGGCGCGATTAATCTCATCTGCTAATAGCATGTGATGAAAAATTGGACCCGGTAGAAACACAAATGAACCATCCTCTGGGTGATATACATCAGTACCTGTGAGATCACCTGGTAATAAGTCAGGGGTAAATTGAATGCGGTGAAAACTTCCCTCAACCCCTGCGGCCAGTTCTTTGACAGCACGCGTTTTTGCCAAGCCAGGCGCGCCCTCAACCAATAAATGACCGTCAGCGAGCAGGGCTATTAATAGCCGAGATACTAAGCCTGACTGGCCAAGAATGCGTGAATTAAGATAATTATTTAGCCGCAAAACATGCTGCTGCACGGTTTGCGTGGAAGAGTCGTTTATTTGTGCCATCAATGCAGCCTCATTAGTCCCGAACTATGTCTATATTATCTGCTTGCGGACCTTTTTTCCCCGTGACGACGATGAATCGTACCTTTACGCCATCTTGTAGCGATTTAAAATCGTCTGGTTGCGTTGCCGCAGCATGAAAAAAATACTCGTTTTTGTCAGAAACAATAAATCCAAAACGTTTTTTTCTATCAAAAAATTTAATTGTCCCCGATAGTTTTCCTTTTCCGCATGAGCCGAAAAAAATTTGTTTCAATCGTTGTACAACATTCTTAATACTCATTAAATGATTCCTGTAAATTTTGGTATATACTTATGTTGCACCCTTTGCAGGAGGAGCAACATAGCAAGATTAGCATTATATTGTACATTGGTACATGACTGCAATTTTAAGTATATCTATGCAACGGAGAGAATTCTACTCTTTCTCTTGCATTATCCTCGTTGGTCGATATACCCTAAATTATTAATAACAGATTAAGACACGAGGTTGGCATGGCTACAGGAGGATTTTCGGCAACTGCGCATTGGCGTGATTCCGCGCGCACGGCTCGATTTTTTATGGTGGATGCCAGGGCTGCATTTCCTGTGTTTATCTTTTTGATGCACATTCGTCTATGGACGGGTATGTTGGTTTTGGTCTCGGCAGTTTTTTTTGCCGTTATTGAGCATTATGGATTTACTGTGCCTGTTTTTCTGCGTTGGTTACGGGGTTTTTTTGCAGGCTCTATTAAATCCTCACAACCATGGTGGCGATAAATGGAAACGGATCTACGTAAAAGCATGGCTCTGATTGCGGCCGGTATGCACGCTAAATTTTATCTTAATGACCGATTCGTCAGTTTTGAAGAAGTCTTCTCATATACGGGTTTACTGCCAGCCATCGCACGTCGCGCAGACCAATTATGTTCATTATGCTTGGGGTATGGGCTGGGTCTGTCATTTAAAGATGCAGAAGGCGCTCTGTTGGGTACTGAGGTTATTTTCGATGAGGTGACCCCCAATGTTTTGCGCTTGCTTTGTATGACGGATGTGGTGAATGAGCTGGTTCAGGGTGGTCCGAACTCAGATTATACGCCGATGGATGAGTTATTGTATGACTAGACAATGCTTGCGGCTTAAAATAATGTAAAGAAGACGAAAAAATGAACTTATTTAAGGCACAGTTAAGCTAAACTCTGCTATTATTACTCTGTGAAGAATGATTTCAGGAGTAAGTCATGAGTATATGGGCTGGTAGACCTTCCCAAGCTGCTTTGGTAGCGGCATCTTCTCGGGCTGGCATACCACATCGTAATGTTGATGTTGATT
>CAMDBQ010000142.1 GCA_945889365.1 Legionella genomosp. 1
CGGATCAGAAAAAGCATTTCCAAACGAAGAACGAATGTTAATCAGCTCCCCGAAAGTAGCCACTTACGATTTACAACCTGAGATGAGTGCTCCCGAACTAACAAACGTATTAATCGATGCGATCCGTGGTCAAACCTATGATGTCATTATCTGCAATTACGCCAATGCCGACATGGTTGGACATACCGGGGATTTTGCCGCTGCCGTAAAAGCCATTGAATGCCTGGATCGCTCCATGAGTGCGGTCTGGCAAGCATTAAGTAAATCAGGCGGGCAATTGCTCATTACTGCCGATCATGGCAATGCTGAATGCATGTATGATGAAGCCATTCACCAACCCCACACAGCACATACCAACGAACCCGTGCCTTTATTATACATAGGTAATGACGATTGGCATCCTGCCGCTACAACCGGAAGCTTAATTGACGTTGCTCCCACGCTGTTAGCCCTGCTAGGAATCACTCCCCCAACTGAAATGACGGGTCACTCGCTATTGGTGAAATCATGATGTCACTTAAATCGAACGGCGCCATCCTGTTCATGTCCCTATCTTTATTGGCGAACACTGCCAGTCCAGAAAGCCGCTCGATGACTCAAACCAAAAGTCAGCTCAAGCAGATAGAACGCAAAATGAGCCAAATTCAACTTAACATTGACCGCACACATAACAAGCAAAGCGTGCTTAATCAGGAATTATCCAAGACCGAGAATCAAATCCGTGCCGGAGAGGTTCAATTAAAAAAAATCCAGCTGGTCCTAAAAGCCAAAAACCATCAAATTGCTGAATTAGAACAACAGGTTAATTCATTAAGCGAACAATTGCATAACCAGCAACATTTGCTTGCGGAACACATCCGTGTTCGCTACAAAATGGGTGAATACCAACCGCTTAAATGGCTGTTCAACCAAGATAATCCCGATGCCATTAATCGGTTATTAACCTTTCATCAATATTTAGTCAAATCTCGCCAACACGTAATGGATGACGTCAACAATACAAAAAAAACACTAACCTTAAACCAAAACAAGCTCCATCAGGAGCTCATTGAACAAGAACGCTTGCAACAGCAGCTAAATAAACGCCAGCAAACGTTTGATCGGGATAAACGCTACCGTAAATCATTAATAGGATCGCTAAGCCAAGACATTAAAAACCAGCAACAAACGTTACTATCATACAAACGCAATAAAGAAAATTTATCCCGCTTACTAGCCTCTCTTGTTCAACAAAGTGTTCTGCAAACCCGACATTCATTTACTCAAATGCGCAGAAAATTACGACAACCTGTCCAGACAAACGCAGGTGGCATACAAAAAATGCATCAGGGCGTTGTGTTCTTTTCCGATGAAGGAACGCCAGTCGTGTCCGTTTCTCCGGGAAAAGTAGTTTTCAGCGACTGGCTAAATGGATATGGTATGCTATTAATTATTGATCATGGCTGGGGATTTATGACCCTGTATGCCAACAACAAATCGTTCATTAAACACAAAGGGGATTTGGTAAACCAAGACGAAAAAATTGCTATAGTAGGACATAGCGGCACACTTAAGCAAAACGGTCTATACTTTGAGATAAGACAAAGAGGTAAAGCTGTAAACCCATTAGAATGGATGTCTTCTAGGAGAAATTAATGAAATACGCAAAAGTATGTTCCGGTAGCATGATTGCATTGTTGGCAATGACGATGCCTTTAACCGGATATGCGCTGTCCGAGCAAGATAACAGTCAGCAAGAAGGCAACCAAGCCATTCCGATGGATGCCGTACAGCGCTTTTCCAATGCGTTGGGCTTGATTAAAAAATACTATGTCAAACCTGTAGATGACAACGTATTATTTGATAATGCGATACGAGGCATGGTGAACGGGCTTGATCCTCATTCAAGCTATCTTGACGAAGAGGAATTTAAAGAACTCGAAACATCAACGAATGGTGAATTCGGTGGTTTAGGTATTGAAGTCACGATGGAGGATGGTGTTGTAAAAGTCATTACTCCTCTGGTGGATACCCCAGCATTTAAGGCCGGCGTAAAATCAGGTGATTACATCATTAAATTGGGCTCAAAATCGGTGCAGGGTCTGGAACTCAAAGATGCCGTTAATTTGATGCGCGGCAAACCTGGCAGCACGATTATATTGACCATTGTGCGAAAAGGGAACAATAAAGTATTGACCTTCAATTTGGTTCGCGAAAAAATTGAAATTAAAAGCGTAAAAAGCAAGTTGCTGGATAATCAGTACGGTTACGTGCGACTCGCGCAATTTCAAGCACTGACTGACAAAGACATGAAAGAGGCCATTGCAAAACTCAAGAAAGATGCCGGCGGATCACTGAAAGGTATGGTGCTTGATTTACGTAACAATCCTGGTGGGCTGCTAACATCTGCCATTGATATATCCGATGCGTTTCTGGGGCACGGCAGTAAAAACGACAAACAAGAGCTCATTGTTTATACGCAAGGTCGTTTGCCTGGCTCAAAATTCACTGCATTGAGTACCAATCCGACTGACATTCTCAGCAACGCACCGATGGTGGTTCTCATCAACAATGGTTCAGCCTCAGCTTCGGAAATTGTCGCTGGCGCGCTAAAAGACAACCATCGCGCCATCATTATAGGCACTCGAAGCTTCGGGAAAGGCTCGGTACAAACCATATTACCGCTGGATGAAAAACGCGGTATTAAGTTAACAACAGCCCTCTACTTCACACCATCCGGCACCTCGATTCAAGCCAAAGGGATCACGCCTGACATAGTGGTCGAAGAGATAGCCGTGCCCAAAGGTGTTGAGAAAGCCAGCATCAAGGACTTGAACTTTACTGAAGCCGATTTAAGCGGGCATTTAGCCAATGGCAATGCCATACAAAAAGTCAATCCGAACCTGCCTTCCGCTGATGAAGACAGCCTGCTGCATGAGGATTACCAACTGTATGCTGCGTTGACTATTTTGAAAGGTTTAGCTGTAGCCCAACGATAATATAGACTCGCGGCTTGTGCATCGTTACCAATGTAGGGTGGGCAAGTCGCAGCGACTTGCCCACCTTACAGCTCATTCTTTATTGCTCCTAAATCTCACCGGTCTTTTTAGTCCGTTTTTCAGTTCGTTTCTCAGCCGGCGTTTTCAATGCCTTCTTTTTGGTGTCTTTCTTTTTATCCATGCCTTTGCTCATTTTTGCTCTCACAGTAGTTGATACAATATTGAATTTAAACCCATTACCTATTTTTTGGCAAGAGACTTCGTGTATGAAATTAAGTATGCGATAATAATGCACCTACATACAAAACAGATAACACTAATGCACCGGATTAAATACGGGTTATTCATACCCATCGCCTGCATTTCATTCAGTGCCTCAGCTGGTATAATTGAGCATTTCAATACCATTAAATCCGACCCCAAAGCGTTATATGCCTTTTTCAAAGGCATGCCCACAGGTGGCGAATTACACTATCATTTCGATGGCAGCTCTTCGCCTGAAACCATGTTATCCTTCGCCGCTCGTGGTGATTACTGTCTTGATCCCGAGACCTTTACCTTAAGCCATTTTAAAACAGTTTGTCATGACCTCACTGCCAAACAACTCCTGAAAAACCAGCCACGATTTGAGCAAACCATCCGCGCTTGGTCCATGAAGGATTTTAGTAGGAGTAAAGGATCCCCGATAAACCATTTCTACTCCGCTTTTGCTAAAGCAGGTACCATACAGTCAGACTTTGATACCCACTTGCTCGCTAACATTATGGAGCGCGCCGCGAATCAACACGAACTCTATTTGGAAATGATTGCGTTGCATTTAGAAGATGATAAAAAATACGCAAAACTTATCCAGTCTGCCGCAAACATGGCTGAAAAAAAACGTATTTTACTGGCTAATCCGGATTTTCAAAACAGCATTAACCGATCAATCCATGAAAGTAATCGTTTGTTGACACAGTCACGAAAGATACTTGATTGCGATTCCATGCCAGAAAAGGCAGCCTGTTCGTTAACCGTTAAATTTCAATATTATGTCAATCGGGAAGAGTCATTGGACCAGGTGTTCGCGCAAGCTTTGGCAGGGTTTGTCACAGCAACACAATCAAATGATATTGTGGGCGTTAACATGGTAGGTGCCGAACATGGCGTAATTTGCTTGCATGACTATAAAGCACACATGGACATGTTCAATTTTATGCATACGGCGTATCCTAAAGTGCATATCGCTCTGCATGCGGGGGAAATTTCACCGCGATTGGCAAAACCTAAAGATCTCAGTTTTCATATTCACGATGCCGTCTTCACAGGACAGGCTGAACGTATTGGTCATGGCGTAGATATTACACATGAGGACGACCTGACTAATTTACTCAATTACATGGCGAAAAAACCAGTCGCTGTTGAAATCAATTTAACCAGTAATCGCGAGTTATTAAATATTTATGGTAAAAAACATCCTTTACGTTTTTACCTGAAACATCACGTGCCTGTCGTACTGTCTACCGATGATGAGGGAATTTTACGCACGGATTTAACCCATGAATATGTAGACGCTGTGATCGGTCATAAGCTCGATTACCCAACCATAAAAGCGATTAACCGCAATACATTAACGTATAGTTTTTTGCCAGGAAAAAGCTTATGGGCCGATG
>CAMDBQ010000143.1 GCA_945889365.1 Legionella genomosp. 1
AAGCCCAAGGTCTGACGATTGATTACAGCCTGCCAATATTAGTTCAGTTCGTGTGCCGTAGCTTTCCAGATAACGATCTAGCGTTGGTGCATCAAGCCAATGATATTTTTCCTGGGCATAACGTTGGTACTCATTGAATGTTATAGAACCCAATGTTGCGCCAGGCAGCGGGGTATTATGAGTAGCGGATTCTGACAGGGAAGGAAAAACGGCATGTAATTGATTGATCGCCTCTTTAGCCAGTTGACGATAGGTAGTGATTTTTCCTCCATACAGCGTAACTGATGGTGCAGGATGGGTTGCAAAATGATGCGTGTAATCACGACTGAGGGCTGAAGCATTTTTGCCAGTACCTGATAGCAGGGGTCTTACACCACTCCATGTGTTGATGATGTCGCTTGTCTCCAGATGTTTATTAAAGTAGCGACTAATTAATGTGAATAAATATTCAATTTCGTTTGATTCAATACATACATCGTCCAGTTTTCCAGTGAAGGGGACGTCGGTCGTGCCGATCATGGTATGCCCGTGATAGGGAACCACGAAGATGACTCGCTGATCATCATGTTGTAGCAAATAAGCGTGGTTGCCCTCATACAGTTTATGTACCACGACATGACTGCCTTTTACCAGTGACATAGCGTGTTGCAATGGAATTTGCAACAGTTGATTGACTGGTTCAACCCAAGGCCCTGCTGCATTAATGACAGCTTTGGCTCTAACCTGAAATGGAGCAGATGATTTTGTTTGTAATGTTAAATGCCATTGCTGATCACGGGCTTCCGCTTTGATTAACCCGGTTTGCGTCATGATTGTAGCACCGTGTTCTTTAGCTTGAAGGGCGATGGTGATGGTTAGACGTGCATCATCCGTAACGCCGTCATAGAAAAGAAACCCCTTGGTTAAATGCTTCACGAGTGGTGTAAACCAAGGTGATATCGCGTGACGACGAATAAATCTGCTGTGGGGTAGTTTATTGGTCCGGCTTAGGTGGTCGTAAAGGAACAGTCCTGCGCGCAACAGCCAAGCGGGCCGCATGTTTTTTCTGTGGGGTAAAACAATCGGTAATGGATGCACCAGATGCGGTGCAATGTTTAGGAGCCTTTGGCGTTCGTTCAGGGCTTTTTTTACCAGTTTGAAATCAAGGTATTCAAGATAGCGTAAACCACCGTGGATTAGTTTGCTGCTGCTGGAGGACGTTTTGGAGGCTAGGTCGTCTTGTTCAACTAACAGTACGGATAAACCGCGTAGTGCTGCATCAGCGGCGCAACCGCAGCCATTGATGCCACCACCGATGATAACGAGGTCGAAAATACGGTCCATGTGTCAGGGTCTCAAACGTTCACGAAAGCCCCCAGCCCGAATGGGACTTGGGTTCAACCTACATCACGTTCTTTTTCACCAGTATAAAGCTGGCGCGGTCTGCCAATTTTTGATTTTGAGTCAACCATTTCCAACCAATGGGACATCCAGCCTACAGTTCTTGCCAAAGCAAAAATTACTGTAAACATGTTGGTTGGTATGCCAATCGCACTCAATGTAAGACCTGAGTAAAAATCAACATTGGGATAGAGTTTTTTCTCAATGAAATAAGGATCTTCCAACGCAATGCGCTCTAACTCCATCGCCAGTTTAAACAACGGTTCATCCTGAGCACCAACAGCTTCCAAAACTTTATGACAGGTTTCACGCATGACTTTAGCGCGTGGATCGTAACTCTTATAAACGCGATGACCAAAGCCCATCAAACGGAAAGGATCATCTTTATCTTTAGCGCGTTTAATAAAATGATTAATCTGACTGATATCGCCAATTTCTTTGAGCATATTTAGACAGGCTTCATTTGCGCCGCCATGAGCAGGGCCCCATAATGCGCTGATTCCTGCTGAAATACAGGCAAATGGATTGGCACCCGTTGAACCGGCCAGACGTACAGTAGACGTTGATGCATTTTGTTCGTGATCAGCATGCAGCGTGAAGATGGTATCCATCGCGCTGACAATCACCGGATTTGGAACGATATTTTCTGATGGGACGCCAAACATCATGTGCAGGAAATTTTCCGCATATGACATTTTATTTTGCGGATACATATAGGGCTGACCGATAGAATATTTATAGCTCATCGCAGCCAGGGTTGGCATTTTTGCAATCAAACGAATCGCTGATGTATAGCGGTCTTGTTGGTTGTTTAAATCCATCGAGTCATGATAAAACGCAGAGAGTGCACCCACAATGCCGACCATGATTGCCATTGGATGAGCATCACGACGAAAGCCGTTTAAAAATTGGTACATTTGTTGATGCACCATGGTGTGGTTGTTAATTAAATTACTAAAAGCAATGGTTTCTTGTTGATTGGGTAATTCACCATTTAATAGTAAATAACAAATGTCCAGAAAATTTTTCTTCTCGGCCAATTGTTCAATTGGATACCCACGATACAGCAGCGTTCCTGCGTCACCATCGATGTAGGTGATTTTAGATTCACATGCAGCGGTGGACATAAACCCTTGATCATAGGTAAAAACACCGTGCGAACCCAATTGACCAATATCGATCACATCATTGCCCAGGGTAGGGCTGTACATAGGCAGATCAATGGGGGCTTGACCTGGAATGCTCAAATGGGCAGTTTTTTGTGTCATGTAGACTCCGCTGTTTTATCGTGGGTGTGAAACCATCAATTTTAGAGGCAATTGAAATAAAAGACAAGGACGCGATAACTGTGTTATACTATGCGCTCAAAAATAGAGCGACGTAATGAAGGGAGTGTATGATTACATTGAATCAGTTGGGTATGACATTTGGCGATAATCTTCTTTTTTATGATGTCAACCTAAATCTCAACCCCGGTAACTCCTACGCACTGGTTGGTGCGAACGGCTGTGGTAAATCAACCTTTTTTAAACTCATTACGGGTGAAGAAGAATTAAGCTCTGGGGAGATCATTATCCCTAAAGATTCATCCATTGGTTGGTTGAAGCAGGATCAATTCCGATATGAAGACACGCCTATTGTCGACATTGTAATGCAAGGCAAGCCTGCGTTATGGGATGCATTGCAAGAGAAAGAAACCTTACTTGAATTAGACAATTGGGATGACAAGACTGGTTTTCGTTTTGCAGAGCTTGAAGAAACTATTTTTCATTACAATGGATACAATGCACCGATTGAAGTCGAACGTATATTGGTAGGCCTTGGTATTGCTGTTGATTATCACACACAACCTTTAAAAAACCTGTCAGGTGGCTATAAATTACGTGTACTGCTCGCCCAAACCCTGTTTCAAAATCCATCTATTTTATTATTGGATGAACCAACCAACCATTTGGATATTATCTCCATTCAATGGCTGGAAAAGTTTTTGAAACACGAATATGAAGGGCTGGTTATTTTTATTTCCCATGATAAAGAATTTATTGATAACCTGGCTGATTTTATTTTGGATTTGGATTACGGCGAAATTAGACAGTACCGTGGAAATTACGTACGATTTTTGTCAGAAAAACACTTGGTTCAAGAACAGAAACTGGTGGAAAAAAAGAGTGCTGAAGATAAAGTTGCTCATATGCAAAAATTTGTTGACCGCTTTAAAGCCAAGGCTTCAAAAGCAGGCCAAGCCAAATCACGCATGAAAATGATTGAGAAAATTAAAATCCCGGATTTGGTCAATTCATCGAGAATCGCTCCTCATTTTAATTTCACGCCGAAACGCCCGTCCGGCAAACAAGCCTGTAAAATTGAAAGCCTGAGCAAGTCATATGACGACAAGCAGTTGTTCAAGAAATTCAATCTGGAGATTAATCGTGGCGATAAAATTGCGATCATGGGTGTTAATGGACGTGGTAAGTCTACGTTAGTCAAAATATTGATCGATCTGATTGAACGTGATGAAGGCGCAATAACCTGGGGCAATGAAGTCCGTATTAGTTATTTCTCCCAGGATCACCATGAACAATTGAATACATCAGTCAGTGTATTAAATTGGCTTAACGATTTGGCTACTGGGAGCACTGAACAACAAGTACGGAAAGTGTTGGGACAGATGTTATTTGTCAAAGACGAGGTGGACAAAGATATTTTGGCGTTAAGTGGTGGTGAATCCGCACGGTTGTTACTGGCAAAAGTAATACTGGAACAACCCAACGTTTTGATCCTGGATGAGCCAACCAATCACATGGATATTGAAACCATCGAAGAACTGGCAAAAGCATTGGCCGCATACACAGGGACATTGATTTTTGTAAGCCATAATCGACATTTTATTGAAAAGATTGCTACACGGATTTTGTATTTCTCGGACACAACCAAAATTCGAGATTTCAAAGGACGGTATGCTGATTTTTCGATTGAAGGTTAGGGAATTATTTAGGACCGTAGGAGCACGCGGCGCGCTCAACGTATCCACCTCAAGATCTGGCAAAAATAATCGGCAGTATGCATGGGGAAATAATTAGCGCATAACCATCGAGAACACCCAGTGTAATGTTTAGTGAGACGTGAAATGACCCCCACTGTCTAGACCACGATCTTTAAAATATTTCGGAGCCTTTAGCCCTTTAAAAAATAATAAATAATCCTGCTATTGCGCTTGTGGGTATGTGGTCGCGAAGCCAGCGAGTGT
>CAMDBQ010000144.1 GCA_945889365.1 Legionella genomosp. 1
ATCACGCCCTGACTGGCTGCCAAAATATCATCTTTCACCCAAAAAGCGGGCATTGTTAAATTAGTAATTTGTTTTGCTGTTTTATTTTTACCGCCTATTTCAAAAATAACATCTTTGGTTCGATAATCACCCTGCTTCGAATAGTAAACAGGCCGCTTAGCATCACGTAATGCCTGGATAAAATAGAGTTCTCGTAAGGTTCCTTGAGATAAAGGCTCACCCACGAATTGCTGTAAGGTGTAGAGTAGCGTCGTATTATGCAAAAATATTTTTTGAGGTTTACGTAAATACTGATTACCTCCCTCAAAAGGATAAATCATTTCAATTAAACCCACGCTATGCAAAATCGTTAAATAATGGGCAATGGTTTGATCAGAAACATTCATGTTTTTGGCAATATTATGGGTATTTACCTCACCAGGCGGAATCGTTGCCAGAAAACTTAAGATTTTTTTAAATAGATGAAGATTAGGCGTTTTCAAATCAAAATAGTTAATGTGGTCTTACCCACACCGCGAGCTCCGATGAGGCCAGTGAGACGACCGGGCTTAAATTCATCATATAGATAACGCTTAAATGATAAGTTGGTATTATCGAGAAGTCGCTCGAACGTTTCTTGCAGAAAGGAATCCATTTTAAGTGTACTCCAAAAAAATAGGATTATTTTTTAAGTGTACTTAAAATATTATGCTAGATCAATGCTCAATTACATTATATGTGCGTTTAACACTGAGGTAAGGCGAGCCACCGAATGTCGGGCACGTCGCTGGTGCTCCTTTGCGCGACCTACGTCCTAACATTTTTAAGGTTTTTTTGTGCAAGTCAGCGGGGATTTAATGTGAGTGGCGCTGCAATTGATGATATATTTTTGACCGCAAGCGGCTTTAACAGCAGAATGGCTGACTAAATGCACATTTGATATATTTGGTCTATACTTTATCTATATGCGTAACTAAATATAAAACTGGAGATTAAAATGCCTGCAGAAAGCGAACCAGAACAAGCGGTTGATGTAGAAGCGGCAAAAAAATCAGCAGAGGCTAAGAGTCCTGCGCCTGCACCGCCGGAACCTGCAAGTGAAGATGTTGACGAGAAGGAAAAGAAACAAACTCCAGATTCGTCGAAAAAAAAAGAGGGTAAAAAAGAAGAAAAGGACTTCGGTGGCGAAACATGGATGGCGGTTATGAAGAAAATCATGGCAGACATGGAAAACGCGACCACTAAAGATGACCGAGAATATCTCAAGTCAGTTCCGGGAAAAATCGCGTCAGGCGCGAAGGATTTCGGGTCATACGTGATAAATAAGTTCTCTATGTCTCCTAGCCCAGATGAAAAAAAGCTAAATGCTGATGTTTTAAAAGAAGCAGAAGCACTTAATAAAACTAACGAAGAGCCAGGTGCAGGCATGAAGGAAATAGAAATGACAAATCGAAAAAACCCTAGTAATCAAGAAAACACAACTACTCAGACGCCTAGCCCAAGAGACCCTTAGTCACCGCTTCAGTCGTCTAACTGGAACAGTTTTAACTACCGTGGACTGATAGAATAGTTCCATTCTGCATGAAAAATATCGCGACGAATATTCACAGTTGCGATTTTTTCATCAGACACTTGTCTTCCTTTTTGATATTCATTTTCATCCAATACCGATCGCACCTCCAAGGGTTCTGTCGCAAAAAGGCAAGTAACGGGATCACAGTCCCTAAATTGCAGGAAATGTGTTTGTTAGCATGCAAATTATGAACTATACTCCGAATATGCACGACAATTTCGGAGTACAAAGCATGAACAAGCAGTATCCAAGACTACTTTCTCTGCCAAAAGATCACAGTTTTTTCTTGTTTGGCGCACGCAATACTGGGAAATCAACCTTGATTAAAGAAGTCTATGCGGATTCTTGTCTCATCCTGGACTGACTTAAGAAAACAGTCGAAGCTCGCTTTGTGCGTATTCCGATGATGTTGATCACCGATTCCGAGCGATGCTGATCACCTGTTCCAATCCATCGTGATCACTGATTCCGAACGATGGTGATCACTTCGGAGCGAAGCGACGCTTGTTTTTAGTATAGGATCAATCTTTCTCTTCTGCTATGTTTTTGGCCTGTTTTTTACGCATTGACTCATCTCCCTTCATATCGAGTCGATGCGCGTTATGGACAAGCCTATCTAAAATGGCATCAGCTAACGTTGCGTCACCAATGGCTTCATGCCATAAATTGACGGGTAACTGGCTTGTAATTAACGTTGACGACCGATTATATCGATCGTCCATGATTTCGAGTAAATCGCGTCGATGAGTATCAATCATCGGCGCGACTCCCCAATCATCGAGAATTAATAGCTGAGTCTTTGCCAATGTATCAATCAACTTTATATAGCTGCCATCTCCTTTGGCTATTTCAAGAGTATGAAATAGTCTTGGGAGCCGAATATAGCGAGCACTATGTCCTTGGCGGCATGCCTGATTAGCAAAGGCGCATGCCAGCCAGGTTTTACCTGTTCCAGTGGGACCCGTGATTAATAAATTTTGCTTGTTGGTGATCCACTGACAGATGGCCAACCGGGCAACAACAGCTTTAGACAGCCCCCGAGGGGACTGATAATCAATGTCTTCCAAGCAAGCCTCTTCTTTTAGCTTGGCTTGTCGCAGACGATTTGTCATACGTCTGTTGTCTCTGAGGATACATTCCCTTTCAACCAATAGCGCAAGACGTTCATCAAAAGGTAACTGATTGACATTTGGTGTCTCCAGTTGTTCTTGCAAGGCATCGATCATGCCTTGGCAGCGCAACGTTTTTAACTGCTCAAATAAAGGATGTGTTAACATAATAATTCTCCTTGCAAGGTGTTAATGAAAATACTTAGCCCCACGAACATTGTCATGGAGAGTGGCAGTCACAGCAGCTGTTGTTTCGCTGGCAGGCAATGGCAACGGTTGCTGATCAAGCCCATTTTTTAGAATGGACTCAATGCTTTTGTAGCGATAGGATCCAATGTGAAGCGCCCGTATCGCAGCATTTTCCAATCGGTCAGTCCCATAGCGTTTTCCCATTCGCAAAATACCAATACACGAGCGGAACGACTGCTCAGGTATGGTTTGTAATTTGATAACTTCATCAATTAATTTGGCTGTGCTTTCTCCAATGCTTGCAGCCCATGAATGTAATCGCTCAGGGGTCCAGTCCACGTTGTAATTTTGATGCGACGTAGGCATGTGCTCACGAAGCGTGGTATAGCCTGGCTTGAACGAGCGCCTGTGAAACGCAATACGTTTACCCTGATAAAAACACTCGATCATTGAACTGCTGATACGAACATCAATATCGGTCTTCAAGTAGCGATAGGGTACGCTGTAGTGGTGTTTTTCATGGGCCACGTGGTAATCGATTCCGGAACGTGCTTTTTTCCAAGTTGCATATTGATACCGCGTGAGTGGCAATGGTTTCATTGCAGGCCTGTCTATCTCCATGAATTGAGAATGGCGGCAGCCCAACAGTTCTTGGAATGGCCGTTCATTGTAGGCTTTAAGTAGAGGCGCGACGGCTTCATTGATTTCTGCAACGCTGAAGAATGTAACATCCCTGAGCGGAGCCAGAATCCAACGTTGAATGCCTTGCACGCCAACTTCCACCTTGGATTTATCTTTTGGGGCTCGTACCCGGGCTGGTATAACTGCGATGGCATAATGATTCGCCATCTCCTGATAAGTCAGGTTGGTGTCTGGATCGTAAAGATGGGGCTTCGTTATACCCGCTTTCAAGTTATCTGGCACCAGACAAGTTGTCACACCATTAAAAAATTCAAAGGCATGAATGTGAGATTCAATCCAACAAGGCAGGCTCTGCTCCGCGGTCGCTTCTATGTAGGTGTAATTGGATGCACCAAGCACCGCCACAAAAATTTGCGCGTGATTAATAACGCCGGTTTCCTTATCGACCCACGGGACTGTAAGCCCTGAATAATCAACAAAGAGCTTATCTCCCGCTTTGTGTGTTAACCGCATGCTTGGGTTAAGCTTTCCAGAAAACTCACTATATAAATCACAAAATCGGCTATAACCATAGCCATTTGGATGGTTACTTCTATATTCATACCAGAGCAACAATAACGTTACCCCTTTTCGCTTTAGTTCCTGATTGATTTTTACCATATCAGGCAAAGGTCGCTGTGTTCCACTTGGTTGTGATGCAGGCGGATACAGGCTTTGATATAGCTTGTCCTCATCCCATTCATCGGATAAAGGCCATGGTATTTGTGCGGCTTTGGCTCGAGCGAGGCAGTTAGACACCGTTCCGGGGCTAATGCCCAGACTTCGGCTTATCTCCCGATTGGAGCATTTTTGCTCGTGATGTAACTTTAAAATATCTCGGATCTTACGCATCGACAATTTCTCCGTTGGCATTCAAATATCTCCATTTGTTGAGGTAACAACAAAAGGATATCTCGGTTATCTTGCGTCGCGTTTTTTTGATTTATTTTTTTATGGAAGTGATCAGCATCGATTGGAATCGGTGATCACGATGGATTGGAATCAGTGATCAACATCGTTCGGAATTGGTGATCAAGATGCGTCGGAATATGCA
>CAMDBQ010000145.1 GCA_945889365.1 Legionella genomosp. 1
AATTTTCAAATGATTTCAGATTAAAAATATACCAACATGACATTACCATTCCGTTGTCTGATGTTCTGCCGATCATTGAAAATTTAGGATTGCGCGCAATCAGCGAACGACCTTATGTTCTCAAGTTTGATCATAATAAAATAACTTGGATCAATGACTTTTCCTTGAATTATACGCCTGGCAGTCAATTTAAAATTGATGAAATTAAAGAGTTGTTTCAAAATGCATTTACCAGTGTTTGGAATGGTGATGCAGAAAATGACGGATTTAACCAGTTAGTATTGGCCGCAGGCCTGGATTGGCGGCAGGTCTCTATTTTGCGCACTTATGCAAAATATTTCAAACAAATTGGATTTACCTTCAGCCAAGATTATATTGAAAGCGCACTCAATAATAACGCCTTTCTTGCTAAAAAATTAGTCCGGTTATTTGAGCTGCGTTTTAGCCCTGCAACAAAAGGTCAGCATCGTAATGAAGATGTCACAGCATTTGTCAGCGAAATTTTGACGGATCTGGATGGTGTGGAGAATCTTGACGAAGATAAAATTATTCGTCAATTTGTGCAGGCGATGTCAGAAACATTACGAACAAATTACTACCAATTGGATGAGGCTGGAAAGCATAAAAATTACATTTCCATTAAATTAAACAGCAAGGCGATTCCAGGCGTCCCACGTCCTCATCCATTATTTGAAATTTTTGTTTATTCACCTCGGTTTGAAGGGGTGCATTTGCGTTGTGGAAAAGTGGCTCGAGGTGGATTGCGCTGGTCAGATCGAAAAGAAGATTTTAGAACGGAAGTTTTGGGCTTGATGAAAGCTCAGCAAGTTAAAAATGCTGTGATTGTTCCTAGCGGTGCGAAGGGCGGTTTCGTTCCAAAACGCATACCGACGAATGCATCCCGAGAAGAAGTGATGGCTGAAGGTATAAGCTGCTACAAGCTATTTATTCGTGGATTACTGGATATCACAGATAACTACGTTGAGGGTGACGTTAAAAAGCCTGTTTCCGTGGTTTGCTATGATGAAGATGATCCTTACCTGGTGGTTGCAGCAGACAAAGGCACCGCCACATTCTCAGATATAGCCAATGCCATTTCTCTTGAATACAGGTTTTGGTTGGGTGACGCATTTGCTTCTGGTGGATCAGTTGGTTATGACCACAAAAAAATGGGTATCACTGCAAAAGGCGCCTGGAAATCCGTTAAACGGCATTTTTATCAATTGGGTGTAGATATCAATACGACTGATTTTACTGTCGTGGGTATTGGTGATATGGCAGGTGATGTGTTTGGTAATGGAATGTTGTTATCTAAACATATTAAGTTGGTTGCTGCCTTTAACCACATGCATATATTTATCGATCCTACTCCCGATCCGTTGGTTTCTTTTGCTGAACGTGATCGTTTGTTTAATTTGCCGCGTTCAACCTGGGCTGATTATGATAAAACATTGATTTCCAAAGGTGGTGGTGTTTTTAACCGCAATGTGAAATCCATTGTCATTAGCAAAGAAATGAAAAAAGCATTTAATATTAAAGTAGATGCGATCGAGCCGAATGAATTGATTAAAATTTTGCTTAAATCAAAGGTTGACCTGCTATGGAGTGCGGGTATTGGGACTTTTGTTAAAGCACATTTTGAAACAAATGTTGTTGTAGGCGATCGCAGCAATGATGCCATACGCATTAATGGCAAACAGTTACGTTGCAAGATGGTTGGAGAAGGCGGCAATTTGGGTTTGACTCAATTGGGTCGTATTGAGTACGCCCTTAATGGTGGTTTAATTTATACTGATTTTATTGATAACTCAGCCGGTGTGAGTTGTTCTGATAAAGAAGTAAATATTAAAATTTTGCTTAATGGCATCGTGTCGGCTGGTGAATTAACCGCTGAACAACGCGTGACATTATTGAGTGAAATGACGGATGAGGTTGCACATCTTGTTCTGCGTGAAAACTACTTGCAAACCAGTGCAATCAGCTTAACAGCAACGCAAGTTTTACGTGCTGCTGAATTGCATAGCCGTTATATGAATGAATTGGCGCGAACGGGTAAATTAGATAGACGACTGGAATATTTGCCGGAAGATAAAGCCTTTATGGAGCGCAAATTGATTGGCAGGGGCTTAACCACACCTGAAATTTCAGTCTTGTCGTGTTACAGCAAAATCATTTTGAAAGAAGCTATTTTAGCGTCTGATGTACCAGAAGACCCATATATGGAGCAATTCTTACTGGCTTCTTTCCCTAAACCGCTGCAAATACGGTTCAGCAAAGAAATGCAAGCACATCCATTAAAGCGCGAAATTATCGCGACCAAACTCAGTAATATTATCGTGAATGAAATGGGTTTTGGCTTTGTGTATCGTTTACAGGATGAAACTGGGGCTCCTAATTCAGCTATCGTTCGTGCATATATTATTGCAAGAAGCATACTTGAGATGGATGCGGTCTGGGAGCAAACTGAAGCGCTAGAGAATAAAATTTCCGCTCAACATCAAAGTGAGATCATGGTGGTTTACGTGCGATTGTTGCGACGTATTTCTCGCTGGTTTTTACGTAGTCAGCGCATGCGGATTGATGTCAGCAAATCGGTCAAGCTATACATGCCTGGCATACAAGAACTGAAAAAGGTTATGCCTGAAATTCTGGGCGCTGAATTCCGCACACAGTTTGATCAGCATTATGAAGAATACAAAGTCATGGGTATTAAAGACGCGCTTGCCTTGGAATTAACAACGACGCGTGGCTTGTTTGCTGCAATGGATATCATTGAAATCGCTAATAAATTGGATATTAAAGTAGCAGCTGCTGCTGAAGCTTACTTTGGCATCGGCGAATACCTTCAATTAGGATGGATTCGAACACAAATTATCATGCATCCAACGGATAACCATTGGGAGTCGTTATCCAGAGAGGCTCTACGCGATGATTTGGACTGGCAACAACGACAACTCGCAGCCAATATTGCATGCAACTTCAGCAATGAAGATGGCTTGGCTGAGTGCTTGGCTCGCTGGTCTGAAAGTCATACGGGATTAATTGAACGTTGGCAGCATGTGTTGACTAATCTTCAATCAAGCAGTGCGTTAAACTACACGATGTTTTTTGTGGCCATCCGTGAGTTGCTGGATCTGACACAGACAACCATTCAGATGTCAGAGAACTGTGACGTTAAAGCGTGATTGAGACGGAGCCATTATGTGTTAAACAGACCGTAAAATGGGTTCGTGAATTCGTCATTAAATTAAACCTTTGTCCATTTGCCAAGCGTGAAATGGATAAAGGCTCTGTGAGAGTTCAAGCGAGTCAAGCTCTGACGGTTGACGATGCAATGATTGATTTAATGACCGAAATTGAATTATTAGGCCTCGATTCGGACATTGAAACAACGTTGCTCGTGTTCCCATCGTATTTGACTGTTTTTTTTGATTACCTTGATTTTGTTGATCATGCTGAATCAATATTACGAGCCAATGGACAAGAGGGCATCTATCAATTAGCTACCTTTCATCCTGATTATTGTTTCGCTGACGCAAACCCTGATGACGTAACTAATTATACTAATCGTTCCCCCTATCCAATGGTACATTTATTGCGAGAAGAGCGCATTGAGCAAGCGATTGCTTATTATGGCGACACGGACCAAATCCCGGAAAATAACATGACGTGCTTACGAAAGTTAGGGTTGGAAGCAGTAAAAAAAATAGCTCGCAGTAACTAGTGCCTCGTCTTGTTAATACGCTCCCTTAAGCTGTCGTCTCCGCGAAGGCGGGGATCCATCCTGCAACCCACTCGGTAATAATGCAATTTATACATCCTGATGTGCTGTCATAATGGTGCAAGCATTACACATTCGATACAATGCATCGCTGTATTCAGACCAATTGCTCAACTTGTATTTTTGTTCCGGAACATTCCCTTCTTTTTTCAGCGTACTTATTGGGCATTATGGTGTCGCAAAATAAGGGCGTTAATCATGCAGCTAAGGATAATATGGTTCTTTACCCGGCACCCCAATCTGCTCACTTTATGGGTTAGGAAACAAAGCCATAAAGCATCGAATCCGTTGTGGTGGCACATGCCTTGGAAAAAAAACCAAAAACAGATGAGGGCTCGTCCAATTGGAATCGATCAGACGAGGCTCTCTTCGCGGATGCCACTTCAAAAAACGAGACCCCACGTGCCCTCCCCTGGTAACTCACCTCGTATTGTTTATTTAAACGCCCTTTCAACACATCCTCTGACGCCCAAGGCCCTTCTTCCTGCACGTTATCCCACAACGTAGACAACAACGCCCCTTTTTGATTGGCAGAGGCATCCTCCTTTGTGAACATCAACCGTTCGATGCTCCGCTCGCAGCGTGCTGCCAACGTATCGGTCGGCAGAGTGGGTGCCTCTGGTGAAAAGAACGTAGCGTATATGCCCTTCATCAATGAATAAACCTGAGTGGCTACGGTCTGCATTGATTCTTGTACTGGAGTCCATTCACCGAAATCATGAAGTATATGATTCGCATAAAATAAAACGCTAAAAATTCGATCTATCTCATCAAAAAT
>CAMDBQ010000146.1 GCA_945889365.1 Legionella genomosp. 1
CCTTGCGGGAAAATTAAAATTCCTTTAAATGAATCCAAAGATGATAACTCTCAGATTGAAGAGTTTTTACATGATTATCATGGGGAAGGAATTCAGCATATGGCACTGAGTACCGATGATATTTATCACACCGTGACTACCCTTAAAAACCATGGTGTACGCTTTCTTGATGTGCCGGACACTTATTATGAGATGATAGGGCATCGCGTGCCTTGGCATAAAGAACCTCTGCACAAACTGCGAGCCGGGCGAATCCTGATTGACGGTGAACACGATCCAGCCTTTGGCTTGCTGTTACAAATTTTTACTGAAAACGTTTTTGGCCCAGTTTTCTTTGAAATTATTCAACGTCGCGGTAATGAAGGGTTTGGTGAAGGCAATTTTCAAGCTTTGTTTGAAGCCATTGAACGCGACCAAATCAAACGCGGAACGTTAAAGGATAGCATGCAATGAAATTAGCCAGTTTAAAATCAAGCTATGGCCGGGATGGCGCGTTGTGCGTCGTAAATAAAGCCCTGACTGCAGCTAGTCGTGTTCCTCAAATAGCCCCCACATTACAAGCGGCCCTTGAAAACTGGGACGTTCTTTTGCCTCAGCTGCAGGTGATTTATGATAAGTTAAATGCCAATCAATTGGACTCATTTGCATTTAAGTCAGAACAGATGGCCTCTCCCCTTCCCCGCGCTTATCAATGGGCAGATGGCAGTGCTTATGTTAATCACGTTGAATTGGTACGCAAGGCACGTGGAGCTGAGATGCCATCTAACTTTTGGACAGATCCACTGATGTATCAAGGTGGCTCAGATAACTTTATTGGTCCGATGGATCCGATCATCGTAGCTGATGAAGCCTATGGCATAGATTTTGAAGCTGAAGTCGCGATTATTACCGATGATGTAGGCATGGGCGTCACGTCAGCAGCCGCTGAAAAACACATTAAGTTGGTGATGCTGGTCAATGATGTTTCATTGCGTAATCTAATTCCCGATGAACTTGCCAAAGGATTTGGTTTTTTTCAGTCAAAGCCCGCTAGCAGCTTCTCCCCTGTTGCCGTCACGCCGGATGAATTGGAACCCTATTGGGATGGAAAACGCTTGCACTTGCGTTTATGCAGCTACTTGAATGGCCAATTATTTGGTCAACCCAATGCAGGTGAAGATATGACGTTTTCTTTTCCTGAATTAATTGCACACGCGGCCAAAACACGCATGTTATGCGCAGGTACAATTATAGGCTCTGGGACCGTATCTAATATTGATCGCAGCCAAGGCTCATCCTGTATAGCAGAAAAACGTATGTTGGAAATCATTGCGAATGGCAAAGCCAGCACGCCATTCATGCATTTTGGCGATACTATTCGCATTGAAATGAACGATAGCAGTGGACAAAGTATTTTTGGTGCCATTAACCAACAGGTTAATACGAGCCGCGGTTCGGATGAACCTGTTTAAGGATAACCATGAAACTGTATGATTACTATCGCTCCTCATCAAGCTACCGTGTGCGTATCGCATTAAACCTAAAGCACATCGGCTATGAGGCCATCCCAGTGCATTTAATCAATCATGACGGAGAACAACATCAGTCAGCATACCTTGAGCTCAATCCACAAGGACTCGTGCCTACACTGGATGAAAATGGACATATACTTAGTCAATCGCTCTCTATCATTGAATATTTGGATGAAATAAATCCAAGTCCGGCTTTATTGCCACCAACGCCACTGGGCCGCGCTCACGTTAGAAGCATTGCGATGACCATTGCCTGTGACACGCATCCACTGAATAACCTACGCGTGTTACAACAATTGCGGGGGCAGTTTCAAGCTACCGAAGAACAGGTTCAGGTGTGGTATCACCATTGGCTGAAAGAAGGATTTGACGCGGTAGAAACCAAACTGAAAAAATTGCCACGTAAACATCATGTTTGTTATGGCAATGACATATCTATTGCCGATGTTTGCCTTATACCTCAAGTATACAATGCCAAGCGATTTAATTTTCCTATGGCTGACTATCCATTAATAACTGAGATTAATGATTACTGCCTGAACCTGCCTGCCTTTATGCAGGCAGCCCCGGAATAAAATAGCCATCATGGTCAACTGAATATAGGACCACGCGGCGATCTTATCATTACCCACCCTATATCTACATTAGAAAATCTTTCATTGCTTGCGTTGGATTTTCGGCTCGCGTTATTGGTCTTCCAACAACCAAAAAATCACTACCTGCCTTAAATGCCATCTCAGGTGTAACCATTCGCACTTGATCATTCTGGGTGTCACTCAATCTGCGGATCCCTGGGGTGACAGTAAGAAATTCGCTGCCACACACAGCTTTTATCATAGGCACTTCTAAAGCCGAGCTCACTACACCATCTAGTCCTGCGGTTTGAGCAAGGCGCGCGAGCCGAACCACATGCTCTTGTAATGGGATATGAACGCCTATTTCAGGTAAATCTTTCTCGGGCAAGCTAGTTAATACAGTGACAGCAACAAGTAAGGGGCGATCCGTTCCATATGGTTCAACAGCCTGCCTGGCTGCTTGCATCATCTGTGATCCACCGGTTGCGTGCAGGGTTAACATCCATACGCCGACTTCAGCAGCAACAGAACATGCGCTTGCAACTGTGTTGGGGATGTCGTGAAATTTTAAATCGAGAAAAATTTTGAATTTTCTAGCAATAAGCGCTTTAACAAAATCCATTCCAAGCAGCGTAAACATTTCACTGCCCACTTTGATGGCGCATTGATTTGGATCAAGTTGATCAACCAGTTTCATGGCGGAGGCTTGATTGTCAAAATCGAGCGCAACGATTAATTTTGTTGGTGAAATCATATGCGTTTTGCCTGTTATATATATTGAAAAAAATTGCCGTTTTAATCCCCTTCCAAGCCATGAATAGGCTTCACCCTGCCCCATTGCTTGCAACTCGGGCAGTGCCAATGCAGCAGCTTCCCGCTGAAGCCACAATGTCCACAGCGGTAAATGGGCTTGTTCTCCAAAAACTTACTGGTAATGGCATACAACATTTGCAATTGATCACGCACCTTTCCATGCGCTGATTCCAAATGCCAATAGATAAGTCGATTTAATCCTCGGATTGAGGGGTGATGGCTAAGCTGGCTTGAGACAAAATCGATTGCAAAATCCATGCTTTTTTCACGACTTAGATATTCAGCTATCACAAAAATAACAGAGGCTCGGGGGTGATCGGGCAATGATTGCTCTAAATAGTCAATGCACTCATCCATGGCGTCTAGTTCACGATAACAGTGCACCATGGGTTCAATGATCTCATTTAGAAAGCTGGCATCTTGTTCTGGCACAGATTTCAAGGCACGTATGGCCTGTTTAAAACGGCCGTTTTTAATTTCAACGTTGGCCAACATCAAACTGGCTCGTACCGATTGCTTATCAATGGCCAAAGCCTGTTTGATGGCTTGGGATGCTTTTTCATGTGAGCTGACTTTTAATGCCTGATTGGCTATTTCGCAATAGTAATGTGCAGATTGAGTATGCATGCTGCTGCCCGTGGATGCTTCTAGTTTTTTAATCACATCCAGGGCTTTTTCCCATGCTTTTTCCTGTTGATAAATAGCCAGCAAACCATGCAAACTACTAATTTCTCTATCACCACCCAACTCAACCACTTCCAGAAATATCCGCTCAGCACGATCAAAAACACCCGCACTCATATAATCCTGGCCTAATGCCATCAACGCTTCTTTACGTTGCAATAAACTCAGCTGAGGTCTTGCGATTAAATTTTGATGGATTCTGATTGCGCGATCCACTTCACCACGACGGCGAAATAAACTGCCCAATGCCAGATGCGTTTCTACTGTTTCGCTATCGACATCCAAAAGTTTGATAAATACATCGACTGCTTTATCCGGTTGCTCATTCAACAAATAATTCAAACCCACCACGTATTCACGTGATAAGTGATTGCTCTGATTGTGTTCTTTAAGATAATAACTACGCGTGCCTATCCACCACCCAGAACCCGCAGCTACAGGCAACAATAATGGCCATAAATTAATCATTTATTTCAATCCTGCAGTGGTATAGCACGTAAGTTCCTGATTTCTTTTTCAGTTAGCTTCAGCTGGTTTTTAAGTTTACGATGCTCTGCCTTGAGACGCCAATAGCGACTCAGAAATAAAATAACACCAATCAATACACCAATACCAAGCACAAGGATGATTAGAACAGAAACAGGCATGGTGAGGATAGTAAAATAAACATTGATTTGTACTGATGATGCATTCAAGCCTGCAAAACCCACACCGATCAAGATCAGTAACACATAAAAAACTGTCATGACTATACGCATCAGTTTATCTCCTTTTAAACTTAAAAAAAAAGCGCAGATGACTACGCTTTTTTGAAAACTGTTTAATGTAACCCGCAATGCTTACGGGTTACAAAACTAATAAAGACTATTCGCTGTCTTTGTTAGCCATTTTTTCTTTCAACAAATCACCCAGGGTCATTGTACCCAGCGTGTTTGCAGGGGCTTCTGTACCGCGCGAGTATTTTTTAATC
>CAMDBQ010000147.1 GCA_945889365.1 Legionella genomosp. 1
CTTGGGATATACCTGTTGTTGGTTATTATTATCACCCCTTATATTGATTTACAAAAATTAAATGGTGGCTCTATAAAATCCATCACAGGAAGCCTCATGATTTTGGTAACCTCTTTTGGTTTCGCAACGATAGTACCTAGCTTGCGTGAGTATTTTAATGACGATATTCAAGCCTTGCGCCGCGTTATTGTATGGGGCTCGTTCATACCCCTAATTTGTTATATTGTCTGGAACGCTGTTATTATGGGCGTTGTAGAGCGTGATGGTGTCAAAGGACTGCTTGCCTTGATGGACAGCGATCATGCAACTAGCGGCTTAACAGAGACCATCAGCTTTGCTGTGCACAATGAATGGATTACCGGATTTTTTAGCTTTTTCACCTCAATCTGCATGCTTACAGCGTTTCTCGGTGTCTCATTGGGCTTATTTGATTTCTTAGCCGATGGATTGAACTTGAGAAAAAATGGTTCTCAAGGCAAGTCCACCTTGGCGCTCACATTTTTGCCTCCACTCGCTGTAGTCTTAATCAACCCAGGCATTTATCTTCAAGCATTAAGTTATGCCGGTGTTTGCTGTGTTGTTTTATTACTTTTATTACCGGTGATTATGGCTTGGCGTGGACGAGAAAAAGATGATGGAACGGGCATGATTTTGGTGCGCGGCGGAAAATATAGTTTAGCTACCGTCGGAATGATCGCGCTAGTTCTGCTTTACATCGCAGCCACCACTTAGAAACTCACTGGTTTTTTTTAGTAACTTAAGCGATAATCTCCGGCATAAACATCACCTTGGAATTTCACTATCAGACCTTTTTTGAAATGGGCAGGAAATAAATATACCTGCCTTAACCGCCTGCTGGGCCACTTCCCAGCAGCCAATCGCCTGATCGAACCCTTTACGGGTTCTGGGGCGATATTTAATAATACCGATTATGCAGATTATTTATTGGCTGAAGAAAACAATGATTTAATCTCTTTGTTTGACCATCTAAAAACTGAAAAAGAATCGTTTATCGTCTATTGCAAAGCATTCTTCTGTCCAAAAAATAATGTATCTGAATGCTATTATGAACTGCGCAATCAATTCAACATGTGTACCGGAACGCGTGAACGAGCAGCCTTGTTTTTATATCTAAATCGACACGGCTATAACGGCCTTTGTCGTTACAATCTTAAAGGTGGCTATAATGTTCCGTTTGGTCGTTACAGCAAGCCCTATTTTCCTGAAGCAGAAATGCGTTATTTTTATAATAAAAGCCAACAGGCCACTTTTATTCATGCTGACTTTCGCCAAACATTTAGCCTCGCTAAACCCGGAGATTTAATTTATTGCGATCCACCCTATGCCCCCTTGGTACAAAAAACAAATTTTTCAGCATACACCAACACAAAATTTGGCGAACAGGAGCAGATTATCTTGGCTGAGTTGGCTCTGGACAGTGCTACACGGGGAATAACGGTGATCATTTCAAATCATGATACTGAGTTTACTCGTGAGCAATACCGTGGGGCAAAAATACAATCCTTCACTGTTAGTCGAAAGATTAGTTGTAATGCGGAACATCGAGTGCCAGCGAAGGAATTGCTGGCAATTTTTCGGGGGTAACGCGGGGGTAAACGAAGCAATTTACCATTTTAGCAGGTGGCATATTATGCGAATATTCAACCCCCTCGTTACGATCCGCATATTCACACGTGACGTGCAACACTGAGAGGGTTGCACGTCACGTGTGAATATGCGATGTATTAATACCGATAATTTTCAGGCTTATAAGGTCCATTCTCAGGCACGCCGATATACTCAGCTTGTTCTGAGGTCAATTGAGTCAGCTTCGCGCCGATACGGGCCAAATGCAATCGAGCTACTTTTTCATCTAGATGTTTAGGCAGTACATACACTTGATTTGCATAGTTTTCTGCACGTTGGAACAATTCGATTTGTGCCAAAACCTGGTTGGTAAAAGAAGCAGACATCACAAAACTAGGATGGCCTGTAGCACAACCTAAATTAACCAAACGACCTTCAGCCAGTACGATAACGCGTTTACCATCTGGGAAAATGACGTGATCGACTTGAGGTTTGATATTTTCCCATTCATATTGACGCAAGCCTTGAATATCAATTTCAGAATCAAAATGACCAATGTTGCAAAGAATGGCTTGGTTTCTCATGCGTGCCACATGGTCGCGCGTCACAACGTGCGAGTTACCAGTAGCCGTTACAACGATATCAACTTGTTCAGCCACATCATCCAACGTTACAACACGGTATCCTTCCATGGCTGCTTGCAGCGCACAAATCGGATCAATTTCAGCAATATAGACCGTGGCACCTTGACCACGTAATGCTTGCGCACAACCCTTACCCACATCACCATAACCTAAAATCAGGGCAACTTTACCAGCGATCATCACGTCTGTTGCACGTTTCAGTCCATCTAATAATGATTCACGGCAACCATAAAGGTTATCAAATTTTGATTTTGTTACGGCATCATTGACATTAATCGCAGGCATTTTTAATTCGCCGCGTTTAGCCATTTCATATAGTCTGGCGACGCCTGTGGTGGTCTCTTCAGAAACGCCTTTAATTGCGTCCAGCATTTCAGGATAGTCTTGATGAATAATTTGTGTGAGATCACCGCCATCATCAAGCAATAAATTAGGCTGCCAACCATCTGGACCACTGAGGGTTTGTTTAACACACCACCAATATTCTTCCTCTGATTCACCTTTCCAAGCAAAAACAGGAATACCCATTGCAGCAATAGCAGCAGCGGCATGATCTTGCGTTGAAAAAATATTACAGGAAGACCATCTAACCGTAGCGCCCAGAGCAATCAACGTTTCAATCAAAACGGCTGTTTGAATGGTCATGTGCAGGCAACCTGCAATGTGTGCGCCTTTTAATGGTTTGCTGCCACCAAATTCGGTTCTTAAAGCCATTAACCCGGGCATTTCAGTTTCGGCAATGGCGATTTCTTTACGTCCCCAAGCAGCGAGGGAAATATCGGCTACTTTGTAGTCTGTTTTGGTTGTTATATTGTTTGCTACTAACATGGATGAGTTCTCTCTTAATTGGTTTTTTTAGGGTGGACAAAGGCGCTAAGATACCTGCCCACACTGTTCAGAGTCAATTGCCTACATAGCCTTTCGCAGTTCGGCCACTTTATCCAAACGTTCCCACGGTAAATTATCACGACCATAATGACCATAGCTTGCTGTTTGTCGGTAAATTGGACGCAATAAATTATGGTGATCGATGATGCCTTGCGGAGTCAAATCAAAATGCGTTTTAATTAAATCGATAATCGCGCTGTCGTTCAAATGCCCGGTTCCAAACGTTTCAATGGAAATAGACGTGGGTTCAGCCATACCAATTGCATAGGAGACTTGCAGTTCACATTTATCAGCAATGCCTGCAGCAACCAGATTTTTAGCAACATGCCGTGCAGCATAAGCGGCTGAACGATCAACTTTGGACGGATCTTTGCCTGAGAAGCATCCACCACCGTGACGCGCCATTCCACCATATGTATCAACAATAATTTTACGACCCGTCAAACCACAATCACCCAATGGACCACCAATCACAAAACGACCCGTTGGATTGATAAAATAGCGCGTTTGAGGTGTTAGCCAAGCTTCAGGAATAACGGGTTTGATGATTTCTTCACGCACAGCTTCAATCAAATCCTGTTGGCTGACGGTTGGGCTGTGTTGCGTTGAAAACACAATGGTATCAACTGACACAGGGACACCATCTACATAATTCATCGTTAATTGGCATTTGCCATCTGGACGCAACCAAGGCAATACGCCTTCTTTACGCAGACGTGCTTGGCGTTCCATCAAACGATGCGCATAGGCAATCGGTGCGGGCATAAATACATCGGTTTCACGGCTTGCATAACCAAACATCATGCCTTGGTCGCCAGCGCCCAATACTTTGGTTTGCAGATTATCAACACCTTGAGCAATATCGGCTGATTGCTTGCCAATTGCCGACAAGATTGCACACGATTCCCAGTCAAAACCCATTTCCGAGCTGTTATAACCAATATCTTTAATCACACCACGCGTAATGGCATCAACATCAACCCAAGCCTTGGTTGTAATTTCACCGCCAACCAGAACCATGCCCGTTTTGACAAACGTTTCGCAAGCCACACGCGCCTTTGGATCTTGCTCTAATATGGCATCCAAAATGGCGTCAGAAATTTGATCAGCTATCTTATCAGGATGACCTTCTGATACTGATTCTGAAGTAAAAACATGAGAATTCTTCACAGCTACTACACCCCTGTCATAAATTAAAATACATCCTGGCTTAACTCACCACCGCCGGCTTCATCAAACGAATAAATTGGTTAAAAATAAGCTCAATATCATGGGGTCCAGGGCTTGCTTCTGGGTGTCCTTGAAAACCGAATGCAGGCTTATCAAGATGCATAATACCCTGCAAACTCTGATCGAACAAGGATCGATGGGTGACATGCAAATAATCAGGCAGGGTGGCTTCATCAATGGCAAAACCATGGTTT
>CAMDBQ010000148.1 GCA_945889365.1 Legionella genomosp. 1
AACCGTCGTTGCAATCATGAAAACCGTAGGCGACCGAATCAAAACCGGTGATTGTTTAATGGTCCTGGAAGCGATGAAAATGGAGCACACCATTCTTGCGCCAGCCGATGGGCTTTTGATGGATATTTTTTATGACATTGGCGCACAAGTTAGCGATGGCGCGCAACTCGTGGCGATGGAGATCGACAAAACATGAACTACCCCCCTTTTGTGACGATTATTGAAGTTGGACCACGTGATGGATTACAAAATGAATCCTCATTTGTACCCACCTCAAGCAAAATAGAATTGATCAATGCGCTTTCGCAGACCGGTTTGAAACACATTGAAGTCACTAGCTTCGTTTCGGCCAAAGTCATCCCTCAACTAGCCGACGGCATGGACATTTTTCACGCCATCAACAAACCCTCAGACGTACACTTCTCCGCCCTGGTTCCCAATGAACTAGGCATGGAAAAAGCGCTAGCCGCCGGCGTAAAAGAAATCGCCATTTTTACTGCAGCAAGCGAACAGTTTAATCAACGCAACATCAACTGCACGATTGCCGAAAGCATTGCCCGTTTCGCACCTGTCATGAAAATGGCTAAAGCGCAAAATATCCCTGTCCGCGCCTATATTTCCTGCGTACTGGGCTGCCCGTATGAAGGTAAAATTACTCCAAAAGAAGTACTAAACGTCGCCTATCAACTCATGGATCTCGGCGCAGACGAACTCAGTTTAGGAGACACCATCGGCGTAGGCACACCCAAACAAACCCAATCCCTAATCACCACCCTTAAATCATCTCTACCCCTAGCGACTCTCGCCATGCATTTCCACGACACCTACGGCCAAGCCATCGCTAACATCTTTGCAGCTTTAGAATGCGGCATCACCCGCTTCGACAGCTCAGTAGCAGGCCTAGGCGGCTGCCCCTACGCCAGAGGTGCCACAGGCAACGTAGCCACCGAAGATGTGCTCTATCTTATGCATGGATTAGGCATAGAAACGGGCATAGACATTTTTAAAATCGTCGATGCTGGCGACAGAATTTGCAAAGTATTAGGAAAGAAAAATCAATCAAAAGTAGCCAATGCACTGATGGCGAATGCTGGTTAATTTAGATCTACTGACAACCCGTATAAAACACGATATAATACAACACTATTTTTCAACCCAGCTAACAGAGACTCCTATGACTGCTGATTTAAACCTTTACAGAAACATTGGTATTTTCGCCCACGTAGATGCCGGAAAAACCACCACTACCGAGCGGATCCTAAAGCTCACCGGTGAAATCCACAAAATTGGTGAGGTTCACGAAGGTGAATCAACAACAGACTTCATGGTACAAGAAGCTGAACGCGGTATTACCATCCAGTCAGCAGCGGTAACCTGTTACTGGAAAGGAACGCGTTTCAACATCATCGACACCCCAGGACACGTAGACTTCACTGTAGAAGTGTATCGTTCATTGAAAGTACTCGATGGCGGCATCGGCGTATTCTGTGGTTCTGGTGGCGTTGAGCCGCAGTCAGAAACCAACTGGCGCTACGCGAACGATTCAAAAGTATCTCGTTTGATTTTCGTAAACAAACTTGACCGTATCGGCGCTGACTTCTTGAAAGTGACCGCGCAGGTGAAAAAAGTATTGGGTGCTCACCCATTGATTATGACCTTGCCAATCGGCATTGAAGATGACTTCGTTGGCGTTGTCGATTTATTGAGTCGCAAAGCCTACATTTGGGACGAATCTGGCCAGCCAGAAAACTATACCGTTACTGACGTGCCAGCCAATATGGTTGACGATGTTGAATTATATCGCAACCAATTAATTGAAACTGCGCTTGAAATGGATGATGACTTGCTGATGGCATTCCTTGATGGTGAACAACCGTCAATAGAAGACGTTAAGCGCTGCATTCGTCGAGGCACGCTCGAATTAGCCTTCTTCCCAACCTATTGCGGTTCAGCCTTTAAAAATAAAGGAATGCAACTATTACTTGATGCCGTGATTGAATATTTGCCTGCTCCGCACGAAGTTAATCCACAACCTTTGACTGATGAAGAAGGTATACCCAACGGTAAATTCGCTATCGTTTCCCCTGATGAGCCATTCCGCGCTTTGGCATTCAAAATTATGGATGACCGTTTTGGGGCTCTAACATTCGTACGTATATACTCAGGACAGCTAAACAAGGGTGATACTATTCTTAACTCCTTTACCGGTAAAACTGATCGTGTCGGCCGTATGGTTGAGATGCAAGCGGATGAGCGTAATGAATTGAGCCATGCTGAAGCAGGCGACATTATCGCTATCGTAGGCATGAAAAACGTTCAGACCGGTCACACGCTTTGCGATCCAAAACACGAATGTTCACTTGAAGCAATGGTTTTCCCTGAGCCAGTCATCTCTATTTCGGTAACGCCAAAAGATAAAAGCTCAACCGAAAAAATGAGTATTGCTATCGGCAAAATGGTTGCGGAAGATCCAACGTTCCGTGTTGAAACGGATATAGATTCGGGTGAAACCATCCTTAAAGGTATGGGTGAATTACACCTTGATATTAAAGTGGATATTCTGAAGCGTACTTATGGTGTTGAATTGATAGTAGGTCAGCCACAGGTTGCTTACCGCGAAACCATCACCAAATCAATCGAAGACACCTATACCCACAAGAAACAATCAGGTGGTTCTGGTCAGTACGGTAGGATTGACTACACTATTACACCGGGCGAGCCAAACACTGGGTTCACTTTCACCTCATCCTGTGTTGGTGGCAGCGTTCCTAAAGAGTTCCATCCGGCAGTTGAGAAAGGTTTCCGCTCAATGATGAGCACCGGCACCTTGGCAGGCTTCCCTGTATTGGACGTTGTAATTGACCTGCACGACGGTGCGTTCCACGCCGTTGACTCCTCGGCAATTGCATTTGAGATCGCTGCAAAAGCTGCTTTCCGTCAATCCATACCAAAAGCTGGCCCACAATTGCTTGAGCCAATCATGAAAGTTGACGTTTACAGTCCTGAAGATCACGTGGGTGATGTCATTGGTGATTTAAACCGTCGTCGCGGCATGATATCAGGTCAAGAAGCCAACGTAACTGGCGTGCGCATTAAGGCCGATGTTCCTCTTTCAGAAATGTTTGGTTACATTAGTACTTTGCGCACCATGACCTCGGGTCGCGGTCAATTCTCAATGGAATTCTCTCACTACGCAGCTTGCCCAAACAACATAGCTGAAGCAGTGATTGTTAAAGAAAAAGAAAAGAAAGCCGCTGCCGCTAAGTAATCCATTTGGATAGGGCTAAAAAAAGCCCCGTCAGTTCGCACTGACGGGGCTTTTTTATTCCTAGGGCGTGTTGACAATTGCTCCCCACCGCCTACGTGCCGCGGCCTTATCATTACCCACAAGTCTCTAGTGCTCACCTCTCCCGCTTGCGGGAAATGAAATGGACTCGACCACCCTTTGTACCGGCGTCATAAAAATGCGCCATGATTCAAGTTGTTGTCGTTTCAATTAAACCAAAGAATGGGGAGTCCATAATGAATATTAAACAATTAGCAGTAGATTTGGCAAAAGATGTTTTTAAATTGGATGGCGTTGACGAACAAAACAAGAAAGTTCTTGAAAAACAAATTAAGATCCGAGGCTTTGTTTCCTAACCCTGATCCCTCCGGCATTTTCCAAAATTTAGGCGGATCTATAGCTTACAGGCATCCCCAATGATGTCATTTTATTAATCACTCCACAGCCAATCATCGCCTCTTCTTTTTGGTTAACAATGCCCCTCGCATGCATCGCATTTCCAAGAATACGCTGGTACCGTTGCACACCAAGTTCAGATAAATTCCGCCGCCCATACTGCCTTCTTTTTTGCCAGCTCATTCGCCCACGAGCCGCAATTTCAATAATATTACTATTGCGCTGGGGAGCCGCTTTATCATTTAAAACAACATTTGACTTGGGTGGAATGACGACGTCAACAGATGGAGAGTGATTAACAACCGCATCATATACGGGTGTATCATCATACGCGCCGTCGCCGGAAAAGTGGTCGACCGTGTCGTTAATTTGTTCAAGCAATGGCTCTACTTGCTGGTCATCATGACTAAATCTATCCGTTTAGACACAGGCTTCAAAATAGTGATTTTGATTCACAACAACATGCAGTTTTCGCCAGCTGGCCTTGTTGGATAGCTCATATTTCTCCTGATGCCATTCACCACGACCAAACCGCTTCAAGCCAGTAGAATCAATGGCTATGGCATGCACTCCGTCCTCAGGTGACCCTGTTTTTTTATATGTTGGAACCTTGATTCCCAGCTTGCCAAGTCACTTGCTCAAACAACTAAAATCAGCGCAGACAACCGGTATATTCATGATCCGAAACAGGGAATTGATAAAGCCTTCTGTTTGGCGAAGGGGTAAACGATATACTTGACGTATTTCATGGCAAGTGATGATGGCAAAATCGCTGAAACGTTTTGGCGCACCGGTTCCATCATAAACCCTATCCTTTTCATACCACAATGATATGGCCTCTTCCGATA
>CAMDBQ010000149.1 GCA_945889365.1 Legionella genomosp. 1
ATCAAGTTCATTTTTAATGTGACCATCTTCTGGATGCCGCGGCACGTAGGCGGTGGGGAGCAATTGTCAACACGCACTAATAAAATTAATAATATCCAATGGTTGCATCAGATAATTGGCGGAGAGAGAGGGATTCGAACCCTCGATACGTTGCCGTATACACACTTTCCAGGCGTGCGCCTTCAGCCACTCGGCCACCTCTCCAAGTGCGCAAGGATATACTCGATTGATATAAAAATCAATCTATATTCAAAACTCTTGACGTCATCCCTCGCAAGCTCGGCATGACATCGATAATACGTCTATAATAGTATAATAGACTTAATATATTTACGGAAATTGTATATGCTTGGAAAAAATAAAATTCACGAGGAGATCATCTAATGTGTAAATTACTCTTGATGCTGGTCGGTCTTTGTCTTGTTGGTCAATCTTATGCCTATCCATGTTATATCACGGTAGTTAAAGATACTTGCTGGTTAAAATACAACGTCAGTGTGGATGCAGTGGATGTATCAAATGGGACGTTACTGACTACGTTGACTATGCCAAAAGGAACATCATGGGCCAGGCAAAAAATTGATTGCCAGGGTAAGCAGGTGGTGATGTTTAAATCAACTTACTCACCCGTGTTTTGGGAGGGGGATGAAGGCAAGCTCTATGCTGCTAAACGTTATTGGTCCTTTCCTGAAAAAATTGAACCGGGTGAAGCTGCGTTAAATATGCGCGTCTGTTTCTCAACTGATTTTGCCGAAGTTTCGCTTCCACCGGATGCGTCTGGACACTGTGGGTGTGATATGACAAGTATTCCGGAGATCAAGTCCGTTAAGGAGTCTGTAAATTGATTGGTTTGAGAAACAAAATTGCCCAGATGTTGATCGTGGGATTTTCTGGATATGATATTAACGAGAAAAGTTTGGTTGTTCAGTGGCTGCAGGCCGATGGGTTAGGTGGCGTCTTGTTGTTTGATTATGATTTACCGGCTAAAACGCATGGAAAAAACTTGCGGGATAAGGCACAAATCAAACGTTTGAATCATGATTTAAATCATTATTCGGCGTTGGCCAAAAATGCATTGCCGTTGTTGATTGCAATAGATTATGAAGGTGGGGTGGTTGATCGGTTGTCCAAAGTCGTGGATTGCAAGAATACAATGAAGCCCTGTGAGCAAGGTTTATTGAGTGATGCAGAACTTCATCGTGAAGCCGAGGCCATGGCTATCACTCTAAAAGAACTTGGGTTTAACTTGAATTTTGCACCGGTTGTTGACCTTAATTTAAATGACCAGCAAGGTATTCTTGGCAAGTTGGGGCGTTGCTTTTCAGCCGATCCTGAATTGGTGAGCCGGGCGGCTCAACAATTTGTTCATGCCTTTAGTGAGCAAAACATTGCTTGTGCTTATAAACATTTTCCTGGTCATGGCAGTGCAACAGGCGATACCCATGAAGGTTTTGTGGATGTCACCGACACTTATCAAACCAGTGAACTATTGCCCTATGCTGCGTTAAAAAACTCAACGATGCCTGTGATGGTTATGACCGCGCATGTGATCAATCGAAACTTGGATGCCAGTGGGTTGCCTGCAACATTGTCGTATCCCATTTTGACCGAACTTTTGCGTGAAGAGTTGTGTTTTAATGGTGTAATTGTGAGCGATGATTTGCAAATGCAGGCCATTAGTCATCATTATTCGATTGACGATGCTCTGCGTCTTACCATTAATGCAGGTGCGGATCTGGTGATTTTTGGCAATCAGTTGGGTGATATTAGTGCTACTGAGGTGGTGGATCGTATTGAGGCGTTGGTTAACTCGGGTGCAATTGAGATGACACGAATTGATGAGGCGTATCAACGGATTTCAGTTTTAAAACGATCTATACAGTAGCGGCGTATGGTGGGCACGTCGCTGCGCGCCGAAGCCCGCCACCCTACGTTATTTAAATTCTTCCGCAATATGTTTTGGCAGCAGTAACCAATACCGCCCTTGATCATGCATATGACTAGCAATAAACGATGCTTTCTTACCCGCACCCCAAAACACATCCCCACGCACTGTTCCGCGAATTGCTCCGCCGGTGTCCTGTGCAATCATCAATCGATTGAAGGGTGTGTTGTTATCTTCGTTTGATGGTATTGTGGTGTTCAACCAAGTAGGGGTACCGTAAGGAACCCAGTCCGGATCAACTGCTAAAGCATAGCCTGGTGTTAAACCAACCCCTTGAGCACCTAATGCCGTATTGGTTTTTAACGTGTGGAAAAAAACAAAGGATTTATTCTGATTCAAAACATGGTCAATTTCTTTTGGATGATCTTCCAGGTATTGTTTAATGCGTTGTGATGATGCCATATCGCGCGTCAGAATGCCTTGGCTAATAAAAATGCTGGCAATAGAGGTATAAGTGGCACCATTCTCTCCCGCATAGCCAATATATACTTGCTTTCCATTCTCCAGCTCAACAACGCCTGAACCTTCAATTTCTAAAAATACCCGGTCCATGGGGCTGTCTATCCATAAAAGTACGGATGCTGTTTTATCGATTGCACCTTTATTAATTTCTTCACGGTTATAAAAGGGGACAAGTCTGTTTTCGACCACCCGACCGATAATGCGTCTGTTTTTAATTTCAGGTTTAAACAAACTCAAATCAGCCGTAACGAGATTCGATGGTACGGCATAGAGTGGCACATTGTATTTTTTTGTTTTAGTCAAGCTGCCGTGAAGCAGGGGTAAGAAGTAGCCGGTAAACAATCCATGCATAGGTTTACCCTGATAGAATTCAACGGGCGTAAACCAGGTTTGAAAAAATCCTTTTATTGCTATATTGGAGGTGGGATCAAGTTTCATGGCTATACGGCATGCGGGCTGCCAATCTTTAATTTGTAAGGTAATGTGTTGACTGCCCGCTAATTTCTCTGGGTCTTGTTTTAAAAACGTTTTACACGATAAGCGAAATGCATCCAATGACGGCTTGAGTTCGGCTGTTTGCCAGCCGGGCAACTGGGCGAAAGAGGACTGTTTAATGGTTATTTTTTCTGTTAAATACCATTTGAATGCAAACGCAAGCAAGGTTAATGCGACGATTACGACTCCCCATGTCATCCCGATCGCAGCGAAGGATCTCCCTGTTTTTCCACCCTTCTTATAACTGCAGTGAGATCCCTCGCTGCGATCGGGATGACGTTGCTCGCTTTTTTTATTGGTCATTTGGTTTGTCCTGTATTTGCTTTGCGTTCACAAGCTTAATTAGCAGCTTTTCAAATGGCTGTTTATTGGCACCCCAATGAATCACATGTTTGCCTGATGAAAATGAATATAAATGACAGTAGGGTTGATTGGCCTCACAAGCGGCTTTTTGGTCGGCATAAGACACTCGATTATCATCAACAGCAATAATAAGGCTGTAGGGTCTATGGATATTGGCAAATCCTTTTCGTTCATCTAAATCCAGCTTATAAAGTTGCAAAAGCGCCGGAATAACCGTATATCGCAAGGATTTTTCTGTATCAAACATGGGCTTTGCAGTTGCATCGCCATTTTGATAACCCGGATAGATACACCCGAGCGTTTGATAATTACAATACTTTCTCCACCACTCATATACACGCGCTTCACTTCGAACAAAATGAGTGTTTGTTGTGATAAAAAAAGCTGGGGCATATAAAATCAGTTGAACATTATCTGGAATTTTATTTTCATTTATCAGAGTGCTGAGCAGAGTCCCGCCATAAGACATGCCCACGACAGTCAATGATTCATATTCTTTCGCAAGTGCGCTAATTTTCAGATCAAGATTATTAAGAATAACTTGGTTGTTAAATTGCGAAGCGGCTGTAAGGTCTCTGCCGTGAAAGGGTAGAAGGGGGACGTAGATATCGCTATTGACTTTATTCTTGATATCATGCACCAGATCTAAAAATAATTCGGGGGTATCTAAGAAACCGTGAACAAATAGAATGGCGCGTTTTTTCTCTTGTAAAATAGATATGGATTGCAGACCTTCGATGACGCCATTTTGATCGTGGGCATATAGGCTGAGTGAGGCTTGTTCTGCTTTTTTATCCAGTATTACGCCGGTTAGTTTTACCGAACTTAATAAAATTAGGCATCCTAGTAAAATTATCCAATATTTAGATTGTCTTGAATGCACTGCTTTCCTTTGGATATTGTGGTTAAAACCAATGAAAATAGTAAGTTAATTACGAGTTTTTGTCCAGGCTTGGGTAATTACCTAGCACGGCTGTCGCATTAAAATTTGATCAACCTGCTGTAGGTTGGGCCTTGGCCCAACAATAAGATATTGAAATCCACGTTTGCAGCTAAAAGTCCTTGTCAAAATACAGTCATTGGATCTAATCTGTGCGCTCACGGAATTTTACACCAGTCCAAACCACATGCAATACCGTAGATTGATCATTCCAGGCACAAGCTATTTTTTCACGGTAGTGCTTCAAGATAGAAGAAGTGGTTTATTAATCCGAAAAATAAATGAGCTACGCCAGGCGTTTAAGC
>CAMDBQ010000150.1 GCA_945889365.1 Legionella genomosp. 1
ACAAATCCGGTTATCATCCAAAATAAGCCGGTTGGCGCGAGAAACATTGTCAGTAAATACCCAACAACTTCATCCCAAACGATACCCGGGTAATCGTGTTCACCGAGTTGTTTTGAAACGTGATTACAGACAAAAATACCCAGTACAAATGCTGCAATGGTTGCAGTTAAATAGATATACCAGGGTGTGCTTGCAGCCAATAAGTAAACCGGAATGGCCGCCAGTGTTCCCCATGTACCCGGAGCTTTGGGCATCAACCCGCTGCCGAATCCAAATGCGATAAAAAATGCTGGATCTTGCCAGACTTTATTTGATATTTCATGATCTGATAGTTTTTGCATGTTTTGTCCTGTTTGCACAACTGGATGGGGCATTGTTGGGCCAAGGCCGCAACCTAGACGACCCTGCTGACCATTAAAAATGCTGATAACCCTGGGTCTTAATTGGCGCCCCCGCCTTCGTCCATAACCCTTTACCCGCTTCAATCACACCAATCGGATAACAGTTTATTCCAGCTCGGGCAAAATCAGCCTGCATTAACGTCTCATGTTCGGAGGGAACTGTAAAGCATAATTCATAATCATCCCCTCCGCTCATAGCAAAATCAAGGGCATGTTGACCTTGATATTTTTTAACTAAGGGGTGTATTGGAATATGATCAACATCCAATCTAGCGCTCACCTGACTAGCAACACAAATATGATTTAAATCAGCGCTTAGGCCATCCGAGATATCAATTGCTGATGAGGCATACGTTTGTAGATATAACGATAAATCAACTCGAGGCTTTGGATGCTGCAGTTTATCCAACAGAACAGCCATGTCAGCCGAATCATTGCCCGTAGTTGAGAGAAAGGCCACCGAGAGTGCTGCGGCTCCCAGCTCACCACTAACATAGATTGTATCGCCTGGCTTTGCACCTGAACGGCGAACGGCTTTCCCAATGGGCGCCAATCCATGAATGGTCAAGGTCATGCTTAATGGGCCACGGGTTGTATCGCCACCAATCAACGCAATATTAAATTGACTCAGTGAATCCTGAAGACCTTGCGAAAAACGAAGGAGCCAATGTTGCTCCAGCGTAGGCAAAGTCAGTGCGAGCGTCACCCAACAGGGAGTGCCTGCCATGGCGGCGATGTCACTGACATTCACCATCACCGCTTTACAGGCAATATCGTAAGCATCCCAAGTTGGGCAAAAATGCACATCGGCGACTAACGTGTCGCTGCTGACCAGAAGTTGCTGACCAGCAGGCACTTGCAGACATGCCGCATCATCCCCAATGCCAAAAATGACGTCTTGACGATCACAAGGAATGGATTGAAAAAACCGATCAATCAGCGCGAATTCATCCATGACCAAGGCTGATTTCAGTAGCTCGTGCTTGCTGTGCTAAATTGTTTAATACGCCATTCACATAACGATGACCATCTTGTGAACCAAACGCTTTGGCCAGCGATACAGACTCATCAAGTACTACGCGATAGGGAATGTCAGGGCAATGCAATAATTCAAACGCGCTGATACGCAATACGGTCCATTCGATTGGATTTAGGCTGTGAATGGGGCGATCTAAAAACGGAATAAACGCGTCTTCTATACGATTCAATTGCGCTGGAATTTGATATAACAAGCGACAAAAATACTCCGCATCCACTTTATTCATGTCATTTGCAACACGAAATTGTGCTTCAATTTCAGTTAATTCAGCACCTGACATATGCCATTGGTATAATGCTTGCAATGCGAGTTTTCTAGCTTTTCGCTTGCCTTTGATCGTATGGTTAATTTCCACAAATACCTCTAGCTTAATTCGTCTTTCATTTGATCGATGGTCTCGCGAAATTCGCTGACATCTTTAAAACGTTTATACACGGATGCAAAACGCACATAAGCAACGTGATCCATACGATATAACTGCTCCATTACCCACTCGCCAATCTGATGTGAATGAACTTCACGCTCACCAAGACGCCTGATTTTTTGCGTAATCGTGACCAGGGCATCTTCCAGCGTATCCATGCTCACAGGACGCTTCTCCAAAGCACGCAACATCCCTGCACGTAAATTTTCCAAACTAAAGGGTTTACGTCGACCATCGCGCTTGATGATCAATGGCATAATTAACTCGGCTATTTCAAAGGTCGTAAAACGCTCATGACACACAAAACATTCGCGTCGTCTGCGTACTTGTGCACCTTCCGCGACCAGACGTGAGTCGACCACTTTGGTATCGGTTTCATGACAAAATGGGCAGTACATGGTTAGCGATAAACCGGGAATTCATGACACAAGTTCAACACTTGCTCTTTAACCCGCCCAATTGTTTTCTCGTCATCAATGTGATCCAGAACATCAGCTATCCAACCGGTTATCAATGTCATTTCTTTTTCTTTAAACCCACGCGTTGTTACCGCAGGCGTTCCTAAACGCAAACCGCTGGTTACAAATGGAGAGCGGGGATCGTTAGGCACCGTATTTTTATTCACGGTTATATTGGCACGACTCAGTGCTGCATCGGCATCTTTGCCAGTCATGTTTTTATCAATCAAATCAAGCAACATTAAATGGTTTTCTGTGCCGCCTGAAACAATTTTATACCCACGCGCTTGCAGTAGCGCTGCCATGGTTTTTGCATTCAGCAATACTTGTTGTTGATAATCTTTAAATTCAGGCAGCAACGCTTCTGCAAAGGCCACGGCTTTTGCAGCAATCACATGCATTAATGGTCCACCCTGCGTTCCAGGAAAAACCGCTGAATTTAATTTCTTTTCAATCGTCTCGTTTGCTCTGGCAAGAATAAGCCCGCCACGAGGACCGCGTAACGTTTTATGTGTGGTCGTGGTCACCACGTCAGCATAAGGAATGGGTGAAGGATACAGTCCTGCGGCAATCAAACCGGCAACGTGTGCCATATCCACCATCAAGTATGCACCAACGCTGTCAGCAATCGTGCGAAACTTCGCCCAGTCGACAACTTGCGAGTAAGCGGAAAAGCCAGCAATAATCAATTGGGGTCGATGCAGAAGCGCCTGCGCCTCAAGGGCTGCATAATCAATTAAACCCGTGGCCTCATCAATGCCATATTGCACAGCGCGATACACTTGACCGGAAAAATTAACGTTAGAGCCGTGCGTCAAATGCCCGCCATGTGACAATGCCATGCCTAAAATCAAATCACCAGGCTCTAGCAGAGCCATCATTGCAGCGGCATTGGCTTGCGAACCTGAATGAGGTTGCACATTGGCATAATCAGCGGAAAATAGTTGTTTGGCACGCGAAATGGCCAGCGCTTCAGCGACATCCACGTACTCACAACCACCATAATAACGCTTACCAGGATAACCTTCGGCATATTTATTGGTCAAGACAGTGCCCTGAGCCTCTAAAACACGTGGGCTGGCGTAGTTTTCCGAAGCAATCAGTTCAATGTTTTCTTCTTGGCGGCGACCTTCATCTTCAATGGCCTGCCACAATTCATCATCAAACCCTGCAATTGTATCGCGTTGGTCAAACATTCAGTAATCCTTACTTGACTATAATGTCATTACGAACTTCTTTCACACCAAACGTATTGTCAGCAATAATGCCCGCACGTTGCTTGATACTTTGATTATTAACAAAGCCACTCAATTGCACGTTATCTTTATAGGTTTTAACTTTGATTGCCATTGCAGCTTTTGCACCCAACATATCTACCAGTCGCGTTTTAACTTTGGTAGTCACGGCTGCACTATCAAAATATTGACCTGTGCTTTCGCTGGTGGATGTGCCGCCACAAGAGGTAATGCCAGCTATAGTAACGGCCAATATGCCAAATTTAATTGTCTTTAACATGGTGTCTTCCTGAAATAAATATGCCGGTAAGATTATCACAATTATGAGGTAATGGCACCCGCTTTACCAACCACAGCTTTCACCTGGTTCATCATATACGGTACGATATAAACTGTTCTGCCCCCATATACATAACCGCTGAAAACATGCTGTCCCCTGAAGGTTACGATATGCAGCGACATGCCTCGGTGACAATAACCGTATTCATCTTGTAAAGGGATATAACGAGACGCTTCAAAAGCATATATATTAAACGGTATCAGTCGACAACCATCATCGAAATCACCAAAAACAGTCACATCATCATAGCTTCGATTAACAATCTCAACTTCGCAACCGTATGCCCAGCCCATTTTTCCTTCTGTAGTACTTTGTACCTGAGGATGTTGGCTGGCCGCAAATACAGATGAGGTCAATGATAAACAACAACCCAAAATAAATGGTATTAATTTCATAATTACAGCCTCGAAAGTTTAATTACGCTCGGATCCTAGCATAGTATTTACCTTAATCAACGGGTTATTTTCATGAACACATGACGATTCGTTTGCACTGGAATGACTAAACAGCGACAAGGGTTGTGTTGCTAAGAAACGGCTTTTGATAGATTGAACTTCAGCCAGATTATTCTGGCAAGATTTTTCATCAAACTG
>CAMDBQ010000151.1 GCA_945889365.1 Legionella genomosp. 1
GGTAACCAGATACCCTTCCTGTTCAGCCGCAGGAACAGCCCATACCTCGACATTGAATGTTAAAGAGGTTGTGCCTGATTGAATGAGCTGAACGTGACAACTGATGATATCACCGACACGCACTGGTTTTAAAAATGACATCGAATCAATGGCAACGGTAGCCACGCGTCCCTGTGATATCCTTTTTGCCAGGATGCCTGCAGCCAAATCCATTTGTGATACGATCCAGCCACCGAAAATATCACCGTTGGGATTGGTGTCTCCGGGCATGGCAAGCGTTTGTATCGTCAGTTCGCCTTTGGGTGTTTTTTTCATGATGTATTTTATTAATCCGTGATTAATTTACTTATTATTAAAACACTTTGAATTAATATTCAAGATAGCATGTCATGTACTTCCTTAGAATCGGAATATTAATCTTCTGCGCGAGTGAGTCATCGACGGTAATCGCCCCATTTTTAACCGAAGCTAAAACCGGAATATACTTGTTTTCGTTTCCGAAATTTTTTGCGGCAGAACCACAAATTTGCAGCAGCTTAGTGTATAATGTCCCAATTAATTCTGTTCAAGACCTAATCATGCTACGAATAACCACTCTCACCTGTTTATTTTTATTTTCTTACCTGACACAGGCAGCTCAGCATTCAACCTTATATCAGGTGGACATGATTGTATTTGCCCATCAACAATCCTCGGCGCAACAAATTACAACGCCACCTCTCCTGGCTCCGGCACAAAATGCAATCCCATTGGATACCAGTATCAGCAACGCCATAACGCCCTACCATATATTACCCACCAGTGCATCACAGCTAAGCAAAGAATACTGGGCGTTAAATCGTAAAGCTGAATACCAAGTACTAGCTCATTATACGTGGCTTCAACCCAGCAACAATCAACGAGCTATTGTTTTGCCATCAACCAACCGTAATGGCTGGAACATTGAAGGCACATTGAGAATTAGACAAAGTAACTATTATCTATTAGATACAGACTTATTGTTCTCTGCTCCTAATAATGCGCAAACTGCATTTTTTTTCTCACAAAAACAACGTCTGAAACCTGGAACCGTCTATTACCTCGATCATCCGCAAGCTGGAATGCTAATCAAAGTCCACCAAATAGCTTAATACATTATGAAACTATCAATACCCATACGCATTTGGTTAGTTAGTGTTGCCTTCGTATTGTTCCAATTTTTTCTACAGCTCTCATCTGGTGTGGTTATTGGCGCGATCATGGGTGACATGCAGCTCTCGGCCTTAATGGCAGGGGCGTTAAGCGCATCTTTTTATGTCGTATATACTGGTTTACAAATTCCTGTCGGTGTTTTATTTGATTGTAAAAATCCTCGTTTTTTGCTGACCAGCACAACCTTGCTGTGCAGTCTGGGGTGTTTTTTATTTGCCGCAAGCCATGGTTTGTTTGGCCTATTTGCAAGCCGTGCACTGATCGGAATTGGATCGGCTTTTGCATTTGTCGGGCTGTCGCATTTGCTACGTCAGCATTTCCCGCCTCGTCAATTTTCGTTCATGATAGGCCTGTCTGAAACCATTGGTTTTATAGCGACGGTCATCGGTATCATTTGCCTTGGATTATTCATTTCGCACTGGGGCTGGCGTGGTTTTATTAATGGGGCGGGCATTATGGGGCTTGTGATTTCTGCTCTAGCCTGGAAGTACGTTCCCGCTCAAACACCATCAGCCACACCGTTACAGTATTATGGGCAACAGGTATTGACCATTTTTGCAAACAAAAAACTCTGGATCAACGGTCTGTTTATTGGGCTAACATTTACGATCGTCACGGTATTTGGTGCGATGTGGGCCTCTTCATTTATCCAAGTCAAATTAAATTGCAGCCCACGTGAGGCCAGTCTGGTTAACGCCATATTTTTCATCGGAACCGGTGTAAGCTGTCCGTTGTTTGGCTGGCTCGGCGCACGACTGACTCGCCGAAAACCCCTTATTATTGCCTCATCCCTATCAACCACAACCCTGTTTTTTGTCCTGTTATATTTGCCCACGCACAGCCAAGTAGTGATGAGCAGCTTACTTTTTTTGGTTGGTCTTTGCTGTGGCGCATATATATTGGCCTACCCTATCGCGAATGAACTATCACCGAAAGACTCATTATCCACTTGCACTGGTTTTATTAATACACTCGCACTGGTCACCACACCCTTATTGCAACCACTCATTGGCTTCTTGCTGGATCTGTTTTCTGAAACAGGTACTCACTACACGCTGGGCAATTACCAAAATGCATTACTGGTTATTCCGATTTCATTATTAATTGCGTGTATTTTGGCGTGTTACTTGCCAGAAAAAACTCCCATCAAATAACAATGTAGTGCCTCGTCTTTTCATTCACTGACGAATAAGCCGCTCATTCCCAACACAAGGTTCAATATTACTCGTACCACGGTAAGCATTGATATCCAGCCCCCCCCTTCTTGTATATCGCCCATATACTGCCAATTCTTCAGGCTGACAAAACTTCATGATGTCCACAAAAATACGTTCAATGCACTGCTCATGAAATTCATTATGATTCCGGAAAGAGACCAGGTATTTCAATAAACCTTCATGATTAATTTTATTGCCTTTATAACGGATTTGAACGCTCGCCCAGTCCGGCTGGTGCGTTACCAAACAATTCGATTTTAGCAAATTGGAATACAACGTTTCTTCTACTACAAAAGGCTCACTCGATAAGAATTCAGACCGAACCATATAAACAGAACATTCAATATCTAAAGCATCCAAACACTGCCCTTCCATGCCAGCATAAAACCGACCGAATTTTGCATCCATTAAATCAGTAACTTTAACCAACACAGGCGATCCAACTCGAGCACTTAAATCGTTTGCAATGGTAGCCTGCAATACCTGAATGTCTTTAAACGCCGTATTATTGAACGAATTAAAATAAAGTTTCATTGATTTAGATTCAATAATATTTTGCGATTCACAAGGGTAAATAAGTTCAGCAATAGCAACAACTGGCTTGCCTTTTTCGTTCAGCCAAGAGACTTCATAATGATTCCAAATGTCGAAACCAATAAATGGTAATGCACCAGTAATACCGATTTCATCACGTTTACTTTGTCGCGGAATAGCAAACAAAACATCAGGATTGTAATACGGATTATATTTGGCTTTTTTGCCTAATTCAGATTGTTCAGGCGTCACGGTATTTTGATGCGGCATATAATATCCTTTGGTAGTGTGATTGTACGCTTAAGTTTCCAATTTCAACGTGGCTTTGTTTCCTAACCCCACGCCGTTCAGTATCATTCAATATTTAGGCGGATCTATAGCTTGCAGGCATCCCCAATGATGTCATTTTATGAATCACTCCACAGCCAATCATCGCCTCTTGTTTTTGGTTAACAATGACCCTGGCATGCATCGCATTTCCAAGAATACGCTGGTACGGTTCTGTCGCAAAAAGTCAGGCTTATGCCTATAATTAAATCATTGAAACCGAGCAGGGGTATACAATGATCAGTTTTAAACAGCGCCATTTTAAAAAAGAGATGATTTTAATGCTGGTTCGCTGGTTCGCTGGTACGTAGCCTACGCATTAAGCTATCGTGACATTGAAGAGCTGGCGTCTGAGCGTGGATTGAAGGTTGATCACTCCACCATCAATCGCTGGGTCATTCAGTACGCCCCTCAGCTGGAAGAATCTTTCCGCAAGCGCCACAAGCGACCAGTTGGAATTTCATGGCGCATGGACGAGACCTATATTAAGGTGAAAGGCCAATGGTTATACTTGTATCGCGCCGTTGACAAAGAAGGTAAAACAGTTGATTTTATGTTGTCTGAAAAGCGGGATGAGCCTGCTGCAAGGGCGTTTTTCGAAAAAGCGATTGGGTCGATTGGGTTACCAGATAAGGTCACAATGAATAAAAGTGGCGCGAATAAAGCTGGGGTCGACACAATAAACTTAACGCTGGCTCTGCTATTTATGTTAGGCGGGATGTTCATTCAATTAACCGTGAGGCAGATCAAATACCTCAATAATATTGTTGAACAAGACCATCGATTTATTAAAAAAATCACCAAGCCAATGAAGGGATTTAAAGCGTTTCACTCCGCAGCGGCAACTTTATCTGGCATTGAGCTGCATCACATGTTGCGTAAAAAGCAGCATAAGCAATCTGACAGCATTACAATTTTTGAGCAGTTCCGTGCGCTTAAGCCCTAATATTGCCCGAAATACACTCGGTTTTCGCTTTCAAAAGTTTTTGCGACAGAACCGTTTGTCGAAGGGTTGAATAATCTGATCAAAGTAGCGAAGAGACGTTGCTATGGAATATTAAAAACTGATACGCTTTTTCAGCGATTATACCGGGACTTACAAGGGTTCGAAATTTATGCATAAACCGATCCACTAGAAACCCGACAGAGCCGAAAATTTTAACAGCCGATTAAGGCCTTACCTTGATGAGCGTAAATTCATGTCGAAAAAGAGCTTGGGA
>CAMDBQ010000152.1 GCA_945889365.1 Legionella genomosp. 1
AGATCATAGTAATTGCTGAATTGGAGAGATTAATCTCGACAGTGAATACGTTGAAATCAGATAAACCGGAATTAAATAGGGCTAGTGAACTTTTGCTGGCGTGCAAGGCCCAAATTAATCAGGCCGTGCAGCCGATAATAAAAAAAGACGAGTTAAAGTCAGCCACTCCTTCCATGAGGATGTAACGTTTTTTATGAAAAACGACGGACTAACTAAACAGCAATCTGATGCAGTTTTACAGGCATTGGATAATGCACTCGACCAAGGTCCTTGGGAAGAATCAAATTTTCTCAGGGTCATTGGAAAGAATTTGCGTAATATTCGTGATGACTTTGTTACCCAAATAGAATCAGCAGGAAAAGAGCAAGCAAGCGTAACCGTTCAACTGGCCAATCAAAAGGCTTTGCGCCGCGACCAGCAAAAAGTATACCTCCAGTTATATACCTCTGATGGCAAGAATATGCAGTCTTGGGAATGGATTATTGCTAATCTTCCAAGACAAATGATCTCTCGTCCAATTTATGCGGAAGAAGCAGATGTTAAGGCCATCATAAAAACCAAAGACAATACAATTAATGAAGCGTATGTAGCCATTTATGTCGGTCAAAATGATATGCTTCAGATCAGTGCTGATAAAATACCCGTTGACAAGTTGGGTAAGTCTCGACTGTCGTTGAAGGACGGGTCGATTAAGTTGGAAAATATAGATTGTTTTACTCATCAAGGCGAGACTTATCACTACTATCAAGGGCGTTTGGTTAAAGACAATATCAAAGAGTAATTGCGCAATGTACATCATCTATGATACGTATATACTATATTAAACCAATTTAATTGAAGTGATTCGATGGCTCAACAACAATCACAGGGACAATCTGGCGACAATTCTATGGCGCCCATATGGATAACCATTTCTATTTTTGTCATGGGTTATTTTATTTGGGCTGCCGGCCATAAATACATTGTTGCATTTATTTTTTTGCTGACTACTCTGCAAGCAAAGTTCTTGCATTTTTTTATTGGTGGCACGCGCTTATCCGAAGATATCTATCTAATGCAAACACTTGACCCCGCTGTCGTCAAGTGGGCTCAGTTACAGATGTTAATGGAAGACGTGGGAACTTATATTCGTTATCCAGTTATTTTAATGCTGGCTGGTATGGCGGTATTGCTCTATCAATCAGATATTACACTTAGATTCCGTAGAGCGCACAATATGAAAACCTTGCGTGCGCAAGAGCAACAAAATTGGCCTGCAATTATGCCAGTGGTGAAGCAGGATCTGGTCGCTCTTGATATCAATACCGGCCCATGGGCAATGGCTTTGACACCAATGGAGTTTGCTCGCAAGCATACACTGCTGAAAAAAAATGATGCCTTGATGGACAATCCGGATCCAGGTATGGAAATGACTGCTGGTGTTCGTCGTGGTGATGCTAAACGGGTGTTTACGTTGCAGCTGGGTCCTGTTTGGAATGGATTTGAGCATAGCCCGCCCCATGCTTGGGCGTTAGCTGCGGTTTTTATGGCGCGGATGAATCGAGATAAAGCGGCTGCATATAAAATTTTGGCGGCCCTGGATAAAAGCACCTCTGAAGGCAAGCCTGATTATAGTGTGGCAACAAGCACACTCAAAAAATACCAGCAGGCTGAAAATGTTCAGGCGGTGGTTGGTCAACATGCCTATCTTTTAACGGTAATGGCGTCGTTGTTAAGGGCCTCCCGCGACGATGGTGTTATGCCGAGTTCTGATTTTTTATGGTTGAAGGTTGTGGATCGTCGGTTATGGTATATGCTAAATAGTGTAGGCAGACAAACGCCATTTGCTGAAGTGGGAGGCCCCTTTGCCCACTGGGTTGCCGAACAAGTCACTGGACGTCGTTCGTTGGCGCCCATGATTGATGAAGCGATCAGAGCCATGGAAGTCGCCATTAAAGAAATTAAGTTATCGCCGAAAGAGTTACAGGGGTTAGAACCATGATGAGAGGCATTGATGCTCGTAATGAGCTAGATCCCACCAAGCTTTTACGCGACACGCGAACCATAGGCATGCGGGTGGCTGAATTTTGTGGCAAGCCAACAAATATTGCCATCTTTCTGATTGTATTGGCCGGTGGTTCCTATTTATTGCCTGAGGCCGCGTCATTTCTATTCCTTATTGGCTTATTGTTTTTTACATATGGCTATACGCGCAAAAAAACACTGCCTTTTCGCTTGCCCCAGGTGTCAAAAATTAGAGACTTTAATGACTTAAAGCCTGGCATTAGAACGCCTAATATGGCGCGTGGTATCGCATATTTTGGCAATGATATTAAAACCAGTGAAGAGTTGTGGTTTGCTAACGAAGACATGCGAACCCATGCGCTTATTTTTGGATCAACGGGTAGTGGTAAAACAGAAGCACTGGTTTCCATTGCATTCAATGCGCTGGCTCAGGGAAGTGGATTTATTTACGTTGACGGGAAAGGCGATAACTCCTTGTATGCCAAGATATTTTCCATGGTACGAAGTATGGGGCGTGAAGACGATCTTTTACTGATTAACTTTATGACGGGCGCACGTGACATTGTAGGGCCGCAAGAAAAGCGTCTGTCGAATACCATGAACCCATTTTGCCAAGGCTCTTCCGGTATGTTGACTAACCTTGTCGTTAGTTTGATGGGGGGAGCGGGTCAATCATCGGATGGAGACATGTGGAAAGGACGTGCGATCGCGTTTGTTGAGGCATTGATGCGGGTTCTGGTTTACATGCGAGATCAAAAAGTAATTCTCCTGGATGCCAACACCATTCGTAACTATTTTGAATTAACACGACTTGAATCCATTGTTATCGATAAAATTTTTCCACGTGATGAGGAAGAAGGCGTCAATATTGAAACGATACCCAAAGTCGTGACCGATCCTTTACGTAACTATTTGGGTACGTTGCCTGGATATAATAAAGAAAAAAAGGGCAAGCAAGTTTCTCAGGTATTGGAACAGCATGGTTTTATTACCATGCAGTTGGTACGCGCTTTTTCCTCATTGGCTGATACGTATGGCCACATCATAAGAACCAACTTAGCCGAAGTTGATTTTAAAGACGTGGTCTTAAATCGGCGTATCTTGGTTGTGTTATTGCCCGCCCTTGAAAAATCACCGGACGAGCTGTCTAATCTAGGTAAAATTATTGTTTCGTCCTTGAAAGCCATGATGGCAGCCGGACTGGGTGAAGATGTTGAGGGCGATTATCGAGATGTTATCGAGAGAAAGCCTACCAACGCCCCCACACCCTATCTTTGTATTCTTGATGAATATGGATATTATGCTGTGCAGGGATTTGCGGTCGTACCTGCGCAGGCACGTTCACTCGGGTTCTCCGTAATCTTTGCAGGCCAGGATTTGCCAGCGTTTCAAAAAGCATCAAAAGAGGAAGCTGCGTCAATCGGCGCGAATACCAATATCAAAATTTGTATGAAACTCGAAGATCCCCTCGAAACGTTTGATTTTTTCACAAAGACCGCTGGTGAAGCGTATGTGACAAAAGTCGACTCCTTTCAAACGAAGGAAGGCAGTATGGCGAATACGTATATGGATACCAAAAGCTCATCGTTTGAGCGCCGTGCTCGTATCGACTTGCTTGATTTGAAAGAACAGACGGAAGGTGAGGCGCATATTTTCTTTAAGTCCAAAATTGTGCGCTCCAGGATGTTCTACGCCAATCCAACGCCTGTTAAAAAACTGAAATTGAATCAATTTTTGAAAGTCGAACCGCCACCTGATGAATATTTGGTGAAATTACAGAAACAATTAGCCGAGTTTCAAAAAGTATTGGACAGTCAGGATTTTAATATTAGAAACACAGTGCATAGTGAAGAAATTGACCTGATTTGCAAAACACTACATGAATCCACGCTGATTGAGCCAATCGAACGTGGTGTCGCAGCTTTGCTTGCATTCCATAAGCACAATGAGCCAGACAGTGTTGAGGAATTGATTGAAGAAGTACAATCAGGCACGTTAACTATTTTTACTCCGTTACGTAGTCCAGCTAATGCGCCAGCATTGCTTGTCAGGGATGTTAAACAGTTTTCAGAGTCATTGTTGCCTATCAATGAAACCCGAAATTACATGATGGAAGTTGAGCGGTTGAGTGGAGAAAAGGATAGTCTTGCTGGAAATGTTGCGAATGAACTGATTAAAGACTTTCAGGCAGCCACCAGTTATCCACCGCAAGCACGTGATCAAATTAGTTCAGAAGAACTTTCAGGGCTTGTGCAGGTGCTTTCTGAGAAAATCAGGCGTGAGCGTGAGACGGCCAAAGGCAAGGTTGAACAAGAGAGTTAGGGGCTCTTATCCTGAAAAATTTTAATTTGCTCAACATCTCTTGTAACGCATTGCATTGTATGGTTTTATTGACGTATAGCCTATTTTGATTTCATCACAGGGATTTAGC
>CAMDBQ010000153.1 GCA_945889365.1 Legionella genomosp. 1
ATTGATTCAGGACATATTGTTGATGAATGCTCTGAACAACTGGTTAAAGATATCCGTTTATTGCCATCGATGGCGAAATTTCGTAAACAAATAGAAGGCTGGGCTGCAAGCGCCCTTGAAGAAATTGCCGAGAAATAAATAAGGACAAAGGGATGAGTAACTGGACCGAATCTTTTTTTGAAGGCGTGGATGTTTTTTTTGCCTGGCTCAGTACATCACTGAAGCAAACTACGGAATCGTATTGCGATCTTGAAACAGCCGATAGCCCTACTGATCTGGTTGATCATGATGGGTCGTTGATTTCTGTACTGCAAGTTGACGGAATTACTGCTCTTGCCGGTACAGAGGAATTTACACGTTTGGTAGAAGGCTTGACCAATACATTTCAACCCGCCATGGGTCGTCCTGGCCATGCGTTGCAAGTCTACTTTAGTCATGACAAACAAAACATAAAAAAGGCCATCGGAGATATTTATGCTCCAGCTGAAGCCACACAAAAGCGCTTGGGTTTGAATCTGGACGATTTATTTAATGAGCGCGTCAATTATTTGTCGCAGTATTGTTCTGAGGAAAAAGTCTATTTTGTTCTGATAACCCGCCCCTTTAACTTGCCCTCCGATCAATTAAAAGCGGCGAGTAAAGCTAAATTAAAAATGATTCGTGAATCAAAAAATCCGCCATTTAGCAACACTCAGACAATATACGCCGCAATCCCTGAGCTACGTGATACGCACAGCGCGTACGTGCGTTCGGTACTCAATGATTTGGATTCACTGAACGTCATTGCCAAGCTATTAGAGGTTCATGCTGCAGTTCATGCAATCCGAATGACAGCCGATCCTGATTTTACTGCAGATGAATGGCGGGCGACCTTGCCAGGCGACATGATCCCTGTGCGGGAGCTTAATAATTTCGAAGGAGATGCGTCTGATTTATTATGGCCATCGCTTGCAAAGCAAGTGATTCCTCGTGACGCTCAGATCATCGATCGGCGGACCGTTCAGGTAGGCGACAAAATATACTCGTCTGCCTATATAGATTTATTTCCAAAAGACGTTCGACCGTTTGTCACGCTGTTTTCAAGGATTCTTCCCACTCACATTCCTTGGCGTATTTCATTTTTGATGGAGAGCGAGGGTTTAAGTACGATTAAACTTAAAGGGCTGCTTGCCTCTATTTTGAGTTTTTCCTCTGTGAATAACCGATTGATCAGCGACGCTGTAAACCTGCTAAAATATGTTAATGTGAATACCGATGAGGCCGTTATTCGCCTCCGCGTAATTGCCACGACCTGGGCGCCTGAGGGCTCGCTCCCCTTGTTGCGACGTAGAAGTTCCGAATTAGTAAAAGCAATACAAGGCTGGGGCACAACGGAGGTTTCCGAGATCTGTGGTGATCCATTTGCAGGGTTTGTGGCCGGGATGTTAGCAACAACCACCGCAAGTCCAGCTGTCCCTAGCGTGGCACCTTTGTCTACGGTTATTTCAATGTTGCCTATTACAAGACCCGCCTCACCTTGGCAAACAGGAGCGTTATTATTTCGCTCCCCTGATGGTAAGCCTTGGCCGTTCCAGCCGGGCTCCAGTCAGCAAACAACATGGATCGATTTAGTCTATGCACGTCCAGGGTCAGGAAAATCAGTTTTATCTAGTGCGCAAAATTTAGCGTTATGCCTGTCTGCTGGTTTATCTCGTCTGCCCCGAATTGCTATTATTGATATTGGACCGTCAAGTAGCGGTTTGATTTCTTTATTAAAGGAAGCCTTGCCTGCGGCAAATCGGCATTTGGTTGCCTACCACCGCTTGAGAATGAGTCCTGAATATTCAATCAATCCGTTTGACACTCAATTGGGTTGCCGCTACCCAACGGCTGCTGAGCGATCTTTTTTAGTTAACTTCATTACGCTATTAACAACACCGCTGGGTGCTGCCAAACCCTATGATGCTATGCCTGATCTAGCAGGTATGGTGGTTGATGAATTATATAAAAGTTTAACCGATGAGTATAAACCAACCCCCTATGACCCAGGCGTTGAAGAGTTTATTGATAGTATTCTTGAAGAAATTGGTTTTATGCGTGACTCCAAATCAACTTGGTGGGAAGTCACCGATGCGCTTTATTCAGCTGGTTTTTCACATGAAGCCATGCTTGCGCAACGTTATGCAATGCCCTTGCTTGCTGATGCCGCATCGATTTGTCGCTCATCATCTATCGAAGATTTGTATGAAAAAGTAACGGCTCCTACAGGTGAGTCTTTAATTAATTCGTTTTCACGCATGATCTCAGGCGCCGTTCGGGAATACCCAATTTTGTCGCGCGTAACGGCCTTTGATATCGGTGATGCGCGGGTGGTTTCACTTGATTTGGATGAAGTGGCTAAAAGTGGTGGAGATGCTGCTGATCGTCAAACGGCAGTGATGTATATGCTGGCTCGTTATGTGTTGGCTCGAAACTATTATTTGACAGAAGAGAGCATGAACAATGTTCCTGATCAGTACCAGCTTTATCATAAGGAGCGAGTCAGGGAAATTAGAGACGATCCTAAGCGAATTGTTTACGATGAATTTCACCGCACGTCAAAATCTGCGGCCGTTCGCGATCAAGTTATTATTGACATGCGTGAAGGCAGAAAATGGAACGTTCAGATTTCTCTACTGTCCCAATCAATAGATGATTTTGATGCCATTATGGTTGATTTTGCAACCGCCATTTATATTATGGATGCAGGCCCATCACAGGCCATTGATAAAACAGCTCAGATCTTCGGTTTAACCGATACTGCAAAAGAGGCATTGAGAACGCGTGTGCATGGGCCTCGTGAGGGTGGTGCGACTTTTCTGGCTCAATTCGCGATTAAAACGGGTTGGAGCGTGCAGTTATTAACGTTGACACTAGGCCCCATTGAACTTTGGGCATTCAGTACAACGCCTGCGGATGCAAATGTGCGAAATGCACTTTATCGTCATATTGGACCCGCAGAGGCCAGAAGATTTCTTGCTGCACTGTTTCCTGGTGGTTCAGTAACGAAGGAAATCTCTGAGCGTTTGAATGCTTTAAAAGAAGAAGTGGGCTTGATTGAAGATGAAGCTAAACTCAGCGTGATAGATCAATTCATCAATGACATACTGGATGCTTACTCGCGTGATCCAAATAGCAAAAGTATGCCGTCGATTAGATAGTGCCATCAAACAATCGAATCCGGCAACGTAAATCCATTCAGAATACCAGGTGTGAATGGATTGACAGCATTTTCAGTTTTCAGCAAATAACGACCTGAGTTCCCATTGACTTCAAACAGAATTTGCAGGCTGGCTGGATCTTGTTCGTCTAAGAGGATATTTACTTTTTGTAGCATTTTGAAGAACCCCCAGGGTCCTGTTTCATCCAGTTCGTAATGTTTGCCTTCTATGGAATTTAACACCAACTTTGCATTGGGTTGAGGCCAGGTGAAGTGTGTGAACGAGTCGCTGTTTTGCGTGTCGACCAGCGAGTCTTCACCTATGGACAAGTGTAAGCTTCCAACGATGGGGTCAAGGCTTAATTTTTGCAGACTAAACTCAATTTTACTGGTTTCACTTTCACCTGCAAAAAACATGTTCGTGACAATGTTGGCGCGGATTAGCTCATTTAAGACGTTTGTGGAAATGGGTAAGACATAATTGTTTGATTCTTTAAGCGCCCATTCTGGTTTCGATGTATCTAAAAATGGCTTTATGTAATGTTCAACAAAATTATTCAGAACACCGTGGTATGCAAAAAACCGGTTAAAATCAGGGATGGTTATGTCTTGTGTGCCTGCAACGTCAAACGGATAACGCTGTGCGATGTTTGTTTGGTACTCATGCAATACGGTATCACGCCATTGTTGATTGATGTAGTTTTTACTGTCATTGATAAGGGTAAACCACGTGTCATCGGCAATTTGTTTTGCCCATGTTGAAACGGGCTCTGGTAATTGCTGAGCATAACCGTAAAGGGCTGAGAGGGGGTTATTTAACGTATCACCTTGGAAACGAGCTTTTGTCAGATTAAATGCCGTTCTACCTTGATCGTTCACAACCGAAAGTGTTGTCAGGAATCGTTCCAGATCATTTAATGTTAATGTCAAATTGCGAAGAGTCGTGTGGCTTACAAAACTTAACTCTGTAAATTTGCTGGCTATTTCGTGATTAAACAGCGTTGCGTTGTCACCTGATTTGGGGCTGGTTTCTTGTTGAATTATATCGACTAGTCTGGATATGGCGTGCGATTGGTGCAGTGACTGGGTCAACTGTCGAGCTTGCTGGTAATCTTGGGTATGCACTGGATTGGAATGGCGAATGAAATTTTGCCACCAGACCACGTATTCATAACAGTATGCTTGTTGAAGAAGGGTATTCAAATCCCCCAGATCTTGTCGCGCCAGAACCCAATTATCAGCTTGAAGCTGTGCA
>CAMDBQ010000154.1 GCA_945889365.1 Legionella genomosp. 1
ACTGCCACACAAAACCACAAATAAAATCTCAATGAGTGGGTACAATTTTTTTCTGGAAATACGTGGATCGGGTAATTTAGAAAAATAAACGTCAAATCCTATGTGCCCAACCTCATGCATCATGCCACCTCATCACAATTCGAATGTGGCATTTGATCTTGTTTTTTACTGTTCGTCAAATAAATCGAAATCTAATAACCATATTGTTGGGCCAAGGCCCAACCTACAGCAGGTTGATCAAATTTTAATGCGACAGCCGTGGCATAGTGCCACAAGCCCATTGTTGATCACCGGCTAGTTAGCTATAATCGCTGACTTGATTAAGTCGTTATGGAGATGTTCTGATGCCAATTTATGAATACCAATGCTCGGGTTGTCATCATACATTTGATGTTATACAAAAAATGAATGACGAGCCGATTAATATATGCCCTCAATGTTCTAAAGAAACGGCCGTGAAATTAGTCTCTGCTGCTGGATTTCAATTGAAGGGTACCGGTTGGTATGCAACGGATTTTAAAACTAAAAGCCAGCCTGACAAAAAAGAAGCCAGCCAAACAACAAGCAGTGGTTCTTCTGAGAAAAAAACGGCAGAACCGGCTGTTTCATCAAAAACTAACAAGGATGAATGAAAAATGAAAGGCGCATCGATACGGAGTTATCTGCTCACCGGTTTGGTTGTGTGGTTGCCGATTTTGGTAACGATGGGTGTTCTGCGATTTATTATTGATTTGCTTGATCAAACCATGGCGTTGATACCGCATGCCTATCAACCGCAACAATTAATTGGTTTTAATTTACCTGGCTTAGGCGTATTGCTTTCACTGATTCTGTTATTAATAACCGGTATTGTGGCAACCAATTTATTGGGGCAGCGGCTGGTGACTTGGAGTGAAGCGATTCTGGACAGAATCCCGTTAGTACGGTCAATTTACAATACTTCAAAACAAGTGATACACGCTGTTTTTGCTACCAACAGCCAGGCATTTCGTCAAGTAGTCATGGTTGAGTATCCGCGTAAAGGCATATGGAGTATTGCGTTTCAAACCGGATCGGCTCATCCTGAGATCAGCCAACAAACAGGAGTTGAGATGATCACGGTTTTCATACCCACCACGCCAAATCCCACATCCGGATTTTTAATGATGGTGCCAAAATCCGAAGCCATTGAAATGACAATGTCCACCGAGGCGGCGTTAAAGTTTATTATCTCATTAGGGGTAATGCAGACTGTTCCACCGGTTAAATTGAACATGTAGGTTAAAACCCATCCAGGAACACGCGGCGCGTGCTCCTACATAGCAAAGACAGTGGAAATTTTGTTTTTAGGGGAGTGTTATGCGATCTTTTCTGTGTCTAAGTTTCCTCTCATTCTTCCTAATGAATGCAAGCTTCGCAGCACCCGAGAATAACCAAGACAAGCTCAACGAGTATTTAATTCAGGAACAAATCAATTTAACCGTTGCAAACAACGAAGCTAAATTGCTAGCCAAATCTGCAGAGCCTATAAATCAAGCCGCCTTAACTTTACGCAAGCAACAAAATATCACCATGCAGGCACTCATGCGTGCCAAAATAGCCGGCTTAATTGATTTTTTATCGGATCAACGCAAGCAACAACAAAATTTGATCCTCAGGATCAAAAAACTGCAGCAGTTGCCACTGGAAAAATCGCAAAATACCCCTGCAGTTGAAGACAACCTGACCCATCTCAACGCGCTTAAAGTCGAGAGTAATCAAACCCTTGACCTGATTGGCGAAGACATCGATCTGGCTCGGGATTATCAAGAGGCTCTTTTGGTTGAGCAAGAGCACTTGGTGTTGATTCAAGCCAATATGGCAGAACAGCAACATCTAAACACACTGAGTGAAACAATCCAAACACTCAAGCTGGCGCGCGATGACATGTACCATAAGAATGTTGAGCTGCAACAAGCCAAAAAAAACGAGGCTACGTTTGCAGAAAACATGAATGATGAGGCTCAAATTCTGCTGAATAATCAGGCTATTATTTTGCTGCAACACCAAATTGTTGAACTTCGGCAGCAAAAGAAATTGACCGCTGTAGAGTATCTCCTGCTTAAGAATCAAGATCTTAAAACCATTGAAACGGCTACCGATCTCTATGAAATAGCAGTTAAGCAACTCTCAGGCATAGAACAATCCTTAAAGAAAATGCAGGATTTGTTAGTCAGTGAGCAACTGCTTTTGTCTAATAATAATCTTAAGCAACAGGCTTCCATGTTGAAAAAGACAGTTGTAGAACGGCTCAAACAAGTGGCCATACAAAAAGAAGCCTTACAAAAAGAACAGGTAAAAAAACAGGATCAATTAAATAAAAAACTGGGATCACGCAAAAGCTTGGCTGAATACCACCTCAATAGCTGGCCAGTGCTCACGGCTCAATTATTGCAGATCCCAACCCAGTTTTATAATTACGTTCGCTTGATAGTCTACAAAGTCGGGGATAACTATCCGCGACAAGAACCCTGGTCACTAGCCCTGTTGTGGGGAAGCTTGAGCTTGATTCTGTTGGCAGGGGTGGCACTTGGGCGAGCCTTGTTTAAAGTCGTAAAGGGCAAAGAAAGAACCAGTATGTCGGGTCATCTTTACGATGGTGCATTAATTCTGTTATATCGCAATATGCCCCACCTGACGGCAGCCATCATGCTGATGACCGTATTCTTTTTGAATCATGTGGTATTTGAAAATTATCAATTATTAATCAATCTATTTTTCGTCTGGCTAACGTTTAGAAATTTGATCCTGATTGCGCGACTCATGTTACTCGAGCGTATTAGTGACTCCTCAGGCAAGGATGTGAAGTTATATTATCGATTGCAATGGCTGTTACTCGCCGGTGGATGGAGTACCGCCTTGATGGTGCTGAGCCACCAGTTGCCCTTGTCGATATTGCTTCAGGACATTTTTAATCGCCTGTTTATGTTGTTTTTATTAGCCGTGTCCCTGGTCGCTTGGAAAAGCAAAGACATGATTCGTTATTTATTATGGCCGTTGTTGAAAGCTAAAAAACGCTACCTTCGCAATGCCATATCGCTGGTGGTTTTTTTAGTACCGTTGACCTTGTTTACCACGGCGGTTATTGGATTGGTAGGTTACATTGATTTAGCCTGGACCATGAGCCGCTATCAGGCTTACTTGTTGATCGTAATTACCAGTTATGTTTTGGCGCGAGGTTTGGTTTTGGATGCCCTGGACGAGATGTCGAACTGGATGATCTCGTCATTGCATAATGGTTGGTTATGGATAGAAGTTGCCCTCAAACCACTGGATGCCGTTGTGCGCGTATCTCTGGTTCTAGCCGCCCTTGTTATCTTATTTCAATTATTTGGCTGGACGGCCGATTCGCATGTGGTGGCCGTGTTATGGCAAATAGGGCGCTACCCTGTTGTGAATCTGTCCGGGGCTCGGATTACCGTGTTAAGTGCGGTGGAATTTGTAGCGCTTTTGTTTGTGTTTATCTGGTTTGCAAAATGGACCCGTGAATTTTGTTTCCGCTGGTTATACCGTCATGTGGCTGATTCTGGCGTGCGTAACAGTCTCGCCGTTTTCACTCAATATGCAGTAATTATTCTCGGTGGCCTTTTAACCTTGCGGGTATTAGGCATTGATTTTACCGGCATGGCGATTGTATTTGGCGGTCTTGCCGTAGGTATGGGTTTTGGTTTGCGCGATTTTGCCAGTAATATTGTTGGCGGTTTGATGTTGTTAATTGAACGGCCAGTTCGTGAGGGTGATTTAATTACGCTCGGAGAATATGAAGGTCGTGTTGCCCATATTGGCATTCGATCCATGCGGGTTTCATCCTGGGATAATATGGAAGTGTTAATTCCTAATGCTGAGACCTTTAATAAACCCTTTACCAACTGGACGCATCAAGACAGCATCGTTAGAACGGTTGTGCCTGTCAAAGTAAGTCGGACCGACGATCCCAATGCGGTTCAACAATTGATTCTGGATGTACTAGTGATTATCCCCGAAGTGTTAAGTGATCCAGCTCCACAAGTATTGCTGACAAAAATAGACGACGTGCTGATTGATTTTGAAGTACGTTATTTTATTAACGTGCAACTTTACACGCGTGTTGAGATTCGCTCAAAGGTGTTATTTGCAATCATGGCACAGTTTAAAGCGGCAGGTGTTAAAGCACCGATCCCCTCACTCAATGTTGAGTTAAATCATGACAGTGTTAACCCTAAACCCACCGACGAGTGAAGCGGAGCTTATAGAACGCTGCCAAGCTATCGAAGGATTAAGCTTCGCACAGTTAGCTGCTAAACTTGATCTGCATATTCCTGAACATCCACCGCAGCGAAAAGGCTGGGCTGGGCAAGCAATCGAATTGGCTTTGGGTGCAAATGCTGGCAGTCGTTCTGAACCTGATTTTTTAAATTTAGGCA
>CAMDBQ010000155.1 GCA_945889365.1 Legionella genomosp. 1
TTAGCTCGGTTCAATTGAACAATATTAAAAAACTTTTTCGCCTTCAATCAACAAATGCCCTGATGAATCAATGGAAACACCATCTGTTATCAAAAACAAATATGAATAATGAACATGCCATATAACGCCGTTACTTAATTGCACTACAGCCCTTTTAGGATTCAGTTTGTTAATGACACCAAATTGATCTTGACCATTGTCTTCAAACCCAACTCGATCGCCAATTTTTAACGAATATCTATCCAGCGATGCGGATTTTCTTTTGCATGGAATAACAACATCCACGCCATTCAGACTGATGGCACGAATAGGAACGAGCCATACTTTATTGTCGCTTAAATCTTTAATCCTTGCCTTCGTATTTTTTACTTCTAGCAACACACCATCAACTACGGCGTTTTTTCTACCATGAAAATAGGAAATCGTCTTTCCTAGCGTTAAATGTCGTTTTAAAGCCAACGTTTTTTCTGGATCCTCAAGCAACCGATAAATAGCCGAATGAAGTCGTGTAAGCTCAAATAATGACAACGTTTCAATTTGCTCGTAAATTGAGTTAGTGTCTGTTTGATTGTTTTCCAAAACACAGTTCCACTTGGATAATTTGACGGCATTATATTGCATTTCATCCAATGAACACAAACGCCACCGTCAATGGAACCAAACTTATCAACGCAACCAATTGCAAACTGAATTAAAAAATCCCCATATAATCGCGCTTGCCTATTTCAATCCCATTGTTTCTTAAGATAGCGTAGGCCGTCGTAACATGGAAGAAAAATTGAGGAAGTCCGTAGTGTAGCAGGTAATTTTGACCAGTAAATTTTTTCTCTTTAGGCGTTCCAGACCGTGTAATGATCTCTCGTTTCTCACTACCGTCTATTTGGGTTAGAGTTACGCTTGATATAAAAAGAAGCGTTTTAGAAATGCGAGCCTGTAGTTCCTGAAAATTGACTTCATTGTCCTCATAAACGGGCACCTCTATACCTGCGAGACGTGCAGTTACCCCTTTTGCAAAATCAGTTGCGATTTGCACCTGACGAGTCAAATTAAACATATCTGGAAATAAACTGGCTTGCAGTAATATATCAGGCGCCATTTTATTGTTTATTACGTGTGTCTCCGCCTTATCCAAAATGGCGTTCAAAGCGCTCAGTAGCTGTTTGAAAATTGGAACAGATGCATTGTACATAGAAATTGTCATAGGTGTCCCCTGTAAATTATAGGTCATCCATGCAGATGGATAGCCGATTCATGATCATCGATAACTGCCGTCCCAAAAAGTATGCTCCCAATTACTAATCAATCCATTGTCACCGCATTTCAGACAATGCCAAAGTATATTCAAGCTTCCAAGATCAATACCCGCAGCTATTTTCCCAGAGCAGTGCTTACCGTTGATTTTATTCCAACAAGACACGACTGCTTTAGGTAGAGCACTTGGATTGTGACACAAGCTACAATACTTCCCAAGTTTTCAATTAATTTTCTTGCTTGTCTCGGCATAGACTCAGGAATGGCGCCTTTTTCATGAATAAAATGCTGTATATTGGTTACAAAGGATCGGCTCATTTGAATCACCCAATTATTTATTTTAATATATAAGCAAGGCCACTTTATAAAACCGGGGTGACTTCTTCCGTCTACCTTGGCTCTACTACGTCCTGTTGAATACCACCAACAACCCAATTCTTATTGCCAATAAACTGACGGAAATGCCATATTTCATCCAATGACATGATTGGATCATTATTTTCTTTAATGGAACCTGTAAAGCGCACGCTTGCCATCATTGAGTCGGCTTGTTTTGAAACATCAAGCAATTGCGCATTCAAATTAATGACTTCTGTCGTATTGGGTTCATCACCACGTTCTGTGAGCTGCATTTCAACTTCTGCAAATACTTCAGGTGCGGTAAACGCACTCAAGTCCTGCCTGTTTTTTTGATCATAGGCGGCTTGCAAACGAATAAACATCACTTTAGCATCGCGTAAAAACGTTTCAGGCTCGAAACCAGCAGGATAGTCAGAAACATTATTTTCATTCTTGGCAGTAAAAAATTCGGTTGGCCTGCTAAAGCTGTTTTCTCTAAATGCGTTGGCTTGTGCTGGCTGTAAATCAGGTTGCATTTTTTTGCGAAAGAAACCAACCAAGAAGACACCAAGTGCCCCGATGGCTAACCAAGATAGCAGGCCTGCGCCTAAACCATGCCCCATAAACAGGCTGGCTAACAATCCACCTACCAATAAACCACCCAGAACACCGCCCCACTTACGCGTATTAACTGGCTGTCCAAATGATTTTGTTTGTGGCGCGTGGGGAGAAAAAAGACTGCTCTGCGAGCGCTGCACCCCAAAACTTCGTCCACCGCCAAAGCGTTTGGCGGATGCTTCATTCACGACGAATCCAAAGGTCAGCGTGGTGATTAATAAATATAAAATAAATGTGCGCATTTCACTAAACCTTATTTAACTATTAACGTTGATAATACCTACAAATCCGATGGCATTCCATTTTTTGAGTACACATTCAAATCTATTGGTCATAATGGCACCGATCCTTCGAAGAAAAGACAAAAAATTTCCCACCAAAATCAATCATGGTATCAACACTACCGCAACAATATTCAGCAACATCAATGGATTTTTTTTTATTCCGATCGACAAATAAACCAATCATCCAACCAATTTGTATAGCCGCGTATATTATAAGGTAAAACGCAAGATCTGGAATGGAATAAAATGAACTCAATGACTGATGCGTATCATCGGACAGTTTTATATAAATGGGTATCATCTCCATAATTTTCAAGACGTCCGCGTTTTTATTGGTCAAACTTGCACACCCAACTATATCCATACAAGCATCATAAGTATAACGATAGCATCGCACCGCTTGTACAACGATGGAGGAACCCTCGCTTTCTCGTAATGCCCGAATTCTTAATTGCAACACAAATATTGCAAATTCTGATGAATTTTGGATGATTTGTAGTATAATAACCGAAATGATGAAATTAATAGCATTACTATCAAGTTACATTGTTCTATGCCTGAGATTGCTGTCTCCCGGCGGTGTGCGCGCGATAGCCGCCGAAAATATTGCATTACGCCAACAGCTCATAACACTGTCTCGAGGGAAAAAGCGAGCACCCAGATTGACGTTTTTTGATAAAATAACATTGGGTATACTAACTGCAACGATATCAATGGAAGAGATCTTCCTAAATACTTAAGTTCAGACAACGATCCACTTTTTCATTTTCATCGATGGAAGGCAAATTTGCGTATACTCGATATTGAAGAAATCAAATCGGTACCGTATGCTCCAACATCACATCCTTTCATTGAACGATTGATTGGTACGATTAGGCGAGAGATACTGGATAAAACGTTTTATTGGCATGCAAATGATTTCCAAAATAAGCTTGAATTATTCCTGTGCTATTATAATGAAGGGCGTTGTCATGGCAGCATTGATGGGCTTTCCCCTTTACCTTTACAAAAAGCAGATGAAAAATCAAGTACAGTAGTTTCCATTCACGATTACCGATGGAAAAAGCACTGCCGTGGATTATTTCAATTGCCAATAGCTGCACAAGGTTAGGTGGTCGTATATTTGAACGATATTATCAACATTTGGTCAGCGTAATTTAACGAACAAGAAGAGATTAAACATCATGTCACGATACCTTGATCCAAAAGCGGATGTCGTATTTAAGAAGATATTTGGTGATCACCCGAAGCTATTAATCAGTTTTTTAAATGCCTTGCTTCCATTACCAGCCAATAGCCCTATTGTATCCCTGACCTATCTTCAAAATGAACAAGTTCCGGTTATCCCTGAATTCAAACGCACCATTGCTGATGTAAAATGCACGGATGCACAAGGGCGGGTTTTTATCGTTGAGATGCAAATGAATTGGACGGATCATTTTAAACAACGATTACTCTTCGGAACCAGCCAAGCATTCGTAAAGCAACTGGAAAAGGGCGAGGAGTATAAATTTCTTCAGCCGGTTTATGGTTTAGGTATCGTCGCTGAGATTTATGAAAAAACGACGTCTGATTGGTATCATCACTATCAATTGGTAAAAAAAGGTGATGCGGACAACAGTGATGTGATTGATCATTTACAACTTATTTTTATTGAGTTACCTAAATTCCCTATTCAATCGTCAAATGAAAAAAAATTACGATTATTATGGTTGCGATTTTTACGTGAAATTGATGAAAAAACAACGATTGTTTCAACCGATCTTCTTGCCATACCAGAAATAGCACAAGCCGTAGCGCTTGCTGAAGAATCAGCGTATACGCCAAGAGAGCTTAATC
>CAMDBQ010000156.1 GCA_945889365.1 Legionella genomosp. 1
ATACTGATCCGAACGTCTTGCCAATTTTCAACCGTAAGGCATCGCCCTGCTTCAGTTGTTAACGTGGGAATGAAGTAGATTTCTCGATGTTCTTTCATTATTAAAGCATCCTGTTATAACAATAAACTAGCGTCACCATAGCTAAAAAACCGATAACCGCTTTTAATCGCTTCACGATAAAGATCCATAGCTTGTGCATGACCAATAAACGCTGACACCAAAATTAGCAAGGTTGATTCTGGTAAATGGAAATTAGTGATCAATCCGTCACAGACTTTAAATTTGTAACCTGGTGTAATAAAAATATCCGTGTCACCGCTGCAAGCCCGTAATTCACCATCCATCGCCGCACTTTCCAAACTACGCAGTGCTGTAGTTCCTACGGCAATCACGCGCTTGCCTGCAGCATGCGTAGCATTCACAGCATCGCACAGTGCTTCTGAGATGCTGAAACGTTCAAAATGCATGTTGTGATCGTTGATATCATCACAACGAACCGGTTGAAACGTCCCTGCACCGACATGCAAGGTAGCATAAGCAATCGAGACGCCATGAGCCTCAAGACTCGCCAACATAGCATCATCAAAATGCAAACCTGCAGTCGGTGCAGCAACCGACCCTTTATGCTTGGCATAAACGGTTTGATATCGGTTTGCATCCAGTGATTCATCGGCTCGGGTAATATAAGGAGGCAAAGGAATATGACCAATTTCATGCAACATTGCATCAAGATCTCCCTTAACATGGCAATGAAACAAATCATCTTGCCGACCGAGGATAGTAATAACCCAGTTATTGTCCAAATATATAGTGCCGCCGGGCCTCAGCGCTTTACTTGCCTTAATATGCGATAGAAATTCACCGTTCTCCATCACACGATCAATCAACAATTCCACCTTACCACCACTGGCCTTGCGACCGTATAATCGTGCAGGGATAACGCGGCTATCATTCATCACCAACAAATCACCTGGTTCAAAAAAATCCGGCAGCTCACTAAATTCATGATGTTCGCAAAGACCGGTATCACGTCGGTAACTTAATAAACGAGAGTCACTGCGATTGGGTAAAGGGTATTGCGCTATTAATTCGGGTGGTAATTCAAAATTAAAATCTGTTTTTTTCATGTTACAGCCTAAACAATAGTTAAAAAAAAGTAACGCCCCACGTCATCCCGATCTGGCGATGACGTGGGGCGTTACAAAAAAATCAAAGGAAGCAAACTTACCATCATTTTGCAATTATTTCAACCAATTGAATCATCTTCACGCGGTCAATTTGCTCTGAAGAGAGAGCCATAAATTTCAAATTTAACAGAAGATTTTGGCCATAAAAGAGCGTTTGAAAGAATGCTGGTTCGCGAACGGGCAGGCTAATGAAAACAATGATCTGCCGCACAGCACGGCAAGCGGCTAATGAATAGTGGCTTGTTTTCAATGCGAAACGGTACAGTGAAGCAATATACAACGGAACCTCAACTCGCATTGAAATCAAGACGCTGTTCATTGTGGTGAATGGTTACAGATGCTATTATTAATTTTTTACACTTGAATATGGATAAGGATTATCTGATGAAACAACACTCCCCTCGTTTTCTGTCTTTGGTGACGCAAGCCAAAAATCAAATTAAGGAAATCTCGCCCCAAGCTTTAAAAGCACTTATGGATAGTAAAAAACCGTTTTGCTTGATTGATGTGAGAGAAGATAGCGAACTGGCTTCCGGATGTATTCCTACAGCCATTCACCTGAGTAAAGGGGTTGTTGAACGGGATATTGAAAAAAAAATTCCTGATGTAAAGACTCCTATTGTTACTTATTGCAGCGGTGGTTTTCGCTGTGCTTTAGTTGCTCAGCAATTGCAAACCATGGGATATATACACATATCTTCTTTGGATACAGGACTGCAGGGTTGGATTGACGCAGGATTTGGCATTGAGTCATGGAAGTAAATACTGATGACGAATGAGTAGTGCCTTGTCTTGTTAATACGCTCCCTTAAGCTGTCGTCCCCGTGTATGCGGGGACGACAGCTTAAGGGAGCGTATTAACAAGACAAGGCAGTAGCCGTAATCACAGGTGCGGCAAGCGGTATTGAACAGGAATTAGCAAGATCTCTAGAACGAATTCACCGTCAGTACTCTATCCGTTCGGACGGAGGAGGAGGAACTCAGTCCGAACGGTTGTGTGATTACGCCTACAGCGCTTCTTGACGAGCCACAGTCAATTCATTACTTCTTAATTTAATTCCCTGAGCCAATTGATCATACGCCCGTTTAGCGGGTGTGTAATCCGGGTATTGAGTCACTATGCGATTTAGCATCATGCGTGAAGAGGATTCATCGCCGCGGTTCCAGGTGTTTAGTGCATCAAGATACATTAAATCAGCTGATTTTCTGGTTGAAGTAGACGGATTCGATACCAAAACCGGCTCAAGGAAGCTTGACTGACCGATTTCTTGAGAGGCCAACCATTGCAATGCTTTACGAGCCTGTGGGCTGCCATTGTTTTGTGCTTGTAATAACATCTGTTTACCTTGCTGGGGCAAACGAGCGCTATCCATTCCCTCGTAATAGAACGTTGCCAATTGATACTGAGCATACGCATTATCCATCGCCGCTAATTCTTTATAAATGGCTAACGCTTGCTTTAGATCTTTAGTAATGCCCAAGCCATATTGATACATCCGTGCCAACGCTAATTTGGCGTTAGCATTGCCCTTGTCACTGGCCTGTTGGTAATATTTTACCGCATCAGCATAGTCAAGTTTGGCTGCAACACCCGTTTCAGATAGCAAGCCTAATTGATACATGGCATCACGGTCACCCAGTTCAGCGGCTTTTTTATACCAAGACAACGCTTGTTTCTGATCATCACTGTTTAAATAAATACCCGCCAACTGCACCATGGCCTGTATATGACCTTGTTCAGCTGCGTGCAGATAAAGATCCTTCGCTTTTTCAATATCAACGGCTCGCCCTTTGCCTGTTTCATAGACTAAACCTGCGTTAAACTGACCGACTGAATCACCGGATTTCGCCGCCTGTTCATAGCCTGTTAGCGCGTGTTGGTAATCATCATCTACAGTGTCATAAATAAAACCCAAAGCAACCGCTGCTGGCGCATAATTTGCTTGTGCACTGGTGTACCACTTTTTAGCCTCAGCATAATCGGGTTGTTTATCCAACCAGCCTAATTGATAGAGATGGCCCAACAAGTATTGTGCAACCGGTTGTCCTTGATCTGCAGCAAGCACATACCATTTGTGTGCATTGACAATGTCGGCTGAACCACCCAGCCCTTTTTCAAACATATAGCCGAGTTTTAGCTGAGCTTCTTTATCGCCTGTTTCAGCAAGGTGTTGATAAATATCACGCGCTTGTTTCATTTGTTGATCGCTACTGGCAAGAGACAAATAGTAATCTGCCAACAATATGCTTGCTGTAATGTTGCCCAGAGCCTTGGCTTTTTCCAGTTCAGGCAAGAAGGGTTCACTGGCTTGTTGTTGCAGGACAGCCAAGTTTAGATTGGCATAAGAAAAACCTGCATCAGCTGCCTTTTGTAATAACGCATGTCCTTTTACACTATCGTTGCCAACACCACTACCTTCACTCAAGTGTGTGCCCAGTGCAAATGCGCCAACGGGATTTGATGCGGCTTTTTGGTACCATTCCAGAGCGTCGCTTTGACTGGCGGCAACGCCTATACCACGGTCATACATTAATCCTAACAAAAGTGACGCGTCAATGTTTCCTGCAGCGGCTTCTTTTTTAGCCACAGCAAAGGCGTCCGCCTGTTTGGCTTTATCCGCATCCATGGCATTGAAAAAGGCCAGTGGTAATGCAGCCTGCTCAACACCATCAGCGACGGCACCTTGATACAATTCTTTAATCAACTGGGTGCGTTTTTCTTTTACTGCGCGGGTATTATCAACTAATTTTTCCCGCACCATCAACTCAGCCAAACGATATTGCGCTTGGCCGTAGCCATTAGCTGCAGCCAAACCATACATTGACATTGCCTTCTCAAGGTCAGGTTGCATCACCATTTGACCCGATGCGTCTTGATAACCTTGTTCATAAATCCGGCCCAAGACGTATTCGGAATAAGGGTTACCTTTAAAGGCAGCATCTTCTAACAACGCCATACCTTTTACATAATCAACCGGCACACCCTGCCCTTCCATATACAAAACGCCAAGATTATATTGTGCACGTAATTCTTGTTGAGCGCCTGCCAATTGATAGTACTTGATGGCTTCGTCTATGTTTTGCTTAACCCCAACACCCTGTTGATACAATTGAGCCAGATCAA
>CAMDBQ010000157.1 GCA_945889365.1 Legionella genomosp. 1
TGTTAATTTTTCACGACGAAACCAGTTCCATGGATTTAAATACGCTACAAAGCGAAACGGAGTAAATAGTCGCAAAGACACAACCACCTGATCCAGGCCGTTCTTGGCTAAAATATGGTTAATACGCATTAATCTTAATAATTGTTTAATGGATTTCATTCAAAACCAACAGTTGATTAACATGAGCGGCAAGGCGCTCGGCGCGTAAGGATAATTCATCAATGTCACTGAAAAAATTATTTAATTCCTCACGGGGTGGAAATACACACAACTCTTCTTGTAAATATTCCGTTACATTATTTCGCATCGATGTGTCGACACGATTTTTGAACGCCAACCCTTGTCGAAAAACAGAGCCAATCTGGTGAGCGACCACATCGCCGGTAAAATGCGCCAAATGCCCTTCCCAATCAATATCCAGCTCATCAAATAACTGTTTAACTTTCTGGCCCAATTCGGTATCACCGGACAATCGGATTTTATCATTAAATAGTGAACGTACTTTTGAGGCCGGCAATAAACTCAAGCGAATCAAGCCGAGGGGACTACTGTAAATTACCGTATCAGGGCGACCTTTATACGTTGCCAGTAATTGAATTTCATTGTGTTCAAAACGTATAAAAAAATGCACGCTCAACGGACTAATGATAATTTCCAACACTTTGCCATGCAATTCTTGAATTTTAGCCGGCATCAACTCATCAAGGCTTAATGCGTGATTAAGTGCTTTTTGTAGAGCCATTAAAGAATATTTTTTGATCATAACGTTCTCAATATTTATAGGCAAGGTGCAAGGCAACAATGCCACCACTCAAATTATGATAATGGCAATCTTCAAATCCGGCTTGTTCAATCATGGATTTCAATCCCTCTTGCGATGGATGCATCCGAATCGATTCAGCAAGGTATTGGTAACTTGCGGCATCTTGCGCGAAAAATTGCCCAATTTTGGGTAGCACGTTAAATGAATACCAGTCATAAAAGGGTTTCAGTCCCGGCAAAGTCGGCGTTGAAAACTCCAAAATCATGACTTTCCCACCCGGCCTACATACACGGAACATCGAACGAAGTGCCTCGTCCTTGTCCGTGACATTTCGTAGACCGAATGCCATAGTGATGCAATGAAAATTATTATCAGCGAACGGCAAGCATTGTGCATTGGCTTGAACATAATCGATATTGCCACACAGCCCCTCATCCAGAAGACGCGAGCGCCCTACCTCGAGCATTGCGGCATTAATATCTGCCAAAACCACGTGTCCACTTGCTCCCGCTTTTTTAGATAACAAGCGTGTCAAATCACCGCTGCCGCCCGCCAAATCAAGCACAGACTGCCCTGCGCGGACTTGGCTTAATTCAACAGCAAAATACTTCCAGGCGCGATGAATCCCGACCGACATCAAATCGTTCATTAAATCGTAATTTTTTGCGACCGACTGAAAAACGGCACCGACTTTTTTTTCCTTTTCATCCCAGGCGACAGATTCAAAGCCAAAATGGGTGGAATGTTCCTGATCTTTCATGGCATGCTTTTATCGTAGATAAATTAATGCACTATCTTAACCGATAATGGGCGTTATACCCAAGTAATTTAGATCACGCTATGGCTAAAGCATACGGCAAGCATTGAGATAACCCATTTCATCGACCACGCCTTGATTACGCTGCGCTTGCCACAAGTATTCCGCCAAAGGCTCTATCAACATATGCTCGACGACCGTGTGATCACTATATTTTGTTAACAATTGCTTATAAATAGTCGCCATACCTGCGGGTCTATCCGTTGCTACCTGATCGCGAATGGCCAAATGTAACCCCATATGCAAAAAAGGATTTGTCTGGCCAAGTTCTGGGAAATAAGCTTGATCTTGCTGTGAAATAACCGCTTCCAGCATGGCATGGTATTCAGGATGATCGATAATCACATCAGCAATTTGTTGCTCTAATCCCGACAATATTTGATTTTGCTTGTGTTTTTTCCAGCTTGAAAAAAATAGCTGACGTGTATCCTGGGTGCTGTCACCGTAAAACATAATTGTCTTTTTAATAAATAACCAGCGCGAAGTTTAACGTATTCTAGAATGAGATCAAAGGCCTACTTTAAAGGTTAATTCCCACGGCACTTATACTATGCAAGTGCATTTGCATGAGCTGCCCTGTGAGACTCAAAACTATCCGCCAGCTTGCCAAAAAATCCCTGTGTTTTGGCAAAGCTGACTTTGGGCTTCGCATCCTCTCCAGCACAATATGCCGGCAGGCATTTAATATCATGCTCCCAAGCGTAATCAACATAATAATAAGCCGTTACCGCAAGGAGAAAGCCAAGCGATACAACCGATACGCCAACACCCAGTGGCATGTAGACGAGTGCACAGAACACCAGGGGCGGAACCATCAGATCAACCACTACCGAGCGCGCCAGATTGGCCTTTTTAAACTCAATTATCTTTTCATGATAATGGTGTTCCCCTGCATGTAGTTCGATATCAAAAGTTTCGTTTGAACCGTCGTGATCTTGTACTGCATAATTTGCCAGTTCAACTGATTTGCAAATATCAATCACTTGCCTCGCTGCTGCAAAAAAAGCATTCAACGAAAAACATAACGCAGTACCGGTGAACCCCATGGACGCCACAGTAATTAACCCCATGGACCAGGAGGTTGCCAGTGCAATGACAGCCGTTGGCACCAGAAATGGATACAGCATGCTGAATGACAGCATCAGGGTTACCGCATACAGAATATCTGCGATCAATCCATACAGCTTATAGTCCCACTCCAGCTTGCACTGACGCCTAATATAGTTTAGTTTTTTATGCTCCTGTGGATCTGTCAATGCGGCGATGAAGCCATCCAGTCGCACCATATCCTTGTCGTATTGATTGCGCTGTTCCATATAGCCCCAGACGGCTAGGGACGCATCCATCAATAGCAAAAAGATCGTCACCACACCACCAGAATAATCCTTGCTGCCATACAGCCAGAAAAAACACGCCAGATTGCCCGTAGCCCATACATAATCATTCAATAAATCAAATTTATAATAATCCAGTTGTGCAGAGAGACGTTTCTGGAATTCGATGTCGTTTGGCCCTGACATAGCGGTCCTGATAGCCAAACCCAGCTTGACGCTGCCACGCACATAGTACAATGCCCAGCTCAAAGCCCCCATGAGGGGAACAGGTACATCCAAAACGCTTAAGGCTTGAGTTTTATTATAATAATCGTCAGGGAACAAGCCGATCACACTACCCAGGACACCCCATCGACCAGCCCATACCCAATATAGACGACGCTCGTTGCCAATACTCGCTTTCTTCACGCCGTTATTAATGCCATCGTCTTGCAACACGGGTAACGGAGGACGAGAGTCCTGATTGCCCAGGCCCGCTGCTTTGTTTAATGCATCTAAAATGGCAAAACATTTTTTGAATTGTTCCGCATGATCAGCCACTTGATCAACTTGATATTGTTTAAAGGACAACTGATATCTCGCGTTAAATATATAGAGCGCGAACGATAATTCATGTTTAAGAATCTCCGCCCCGCGCACATTTTCACTAATTAACGCCATTCCATCCCTCGATGAAATCAGTTGCGAGATTTTGTTAACCTGCTCATCCCAATACGTGAGTGATAGTGACAGTTCAGCCTGATGATTAAATATATCGACGAAATCATTAGGTTGCTGTGGTGGCTTTTTAGCAAATGTAAGCACATGGGCTTTATCCTCTTCAGAAAGAGTAAAAAAAGATATGTGGTCGTAAATACTCTTCGTCATGCTAGCAACCCTTCATAAAAAATGGTATAATTTGCTCTTATTTAGAGCTTGTATGCTAATCGAACACCATAGGCGTGTCAATATAAATATTCATATTTTATTTAAAATAGTGAATAATTATCCCGGCAATGAAGTATTGGGATAATTTAACAGCCCAGTCGTGGCGCATGGTTACCATCATTTGCAAACCAGAATAAAACCTTGGTCAAAAACGAACGTTTGTGCGAGCTGGGCTTTGTTTCCTAACTCATGAAATGAACAGATCGATCTGGTAGGTTAGAAGCCGTGGTATCCTTAGCGGCATGATTAAGACCCTTGTTTTGTGACACACATCATGCCAAATAAATATGCCGAAAAGAAAGAGTGGAACGTTCCTAAGCAACGATATAAGTTGAGCAATTGGTCTGAATACAGCGATGCGTTACGTCGTCGTGGCGAGATTGATGTTTGGCTATC
>CAMDBQ010000158.1 GCA_945889365.1 Legionella genomosp. 1
CCAATACTTGGGCGCCATTTGAGACATCGTTAATTGTTGTCGTTGTCATGTTTATTCCTCTTTATTGGCACGCTTCACAGTCCGGATCAAGAATCGAGCATGTTTTGGGTTCTTCCAGTTTGACGGCATTCAATGCGCCGTCAGTCGTCACGGTTGATTTTTCCGCGTTGCTAGCACCTAAACTACGTAAATAATACGTGGTTTTTAAACCGCGTAACCAGGCCAGACTGTACAAGTCATCCAGTTTTTTGCCTGATGGTTGAGCCATGTATATGTTAAGCGATTGCGCTTGATCCAGCCATTTTTGTCGACGAGAAGCGGCTTCAATCAGCCAGTTTGGATCAATTTCAAATGCTGTGGCATAACGAGCTTTTAACTTCGCAGGTATGCGGCTAATGGGTTGCACGCTGCCGTTGAAGTATTTCAAGTCATTGACCATCACCTCGTCCCACAAATTCAATGCTTTCAAATCTGCGACTAAATAGGGATTGACGACGGTGAATTCCCCGGACAAATTCGATTTAACATACAGATTTTGATAGGTCGGTTCTATTGATTGTGACACGCCGCAGATATTGGATATCGTGGCAGTCGGCGCGATCGCCATCAGGTTGGAGTTACGAACACCTTGGGTGCGAACTTTAATGCGCAAGGCTTCCCAGTCCAGTGTTTGCGACTTGTCTTGTTCCAGGTACTGACCGCGGGCTTGTTGTAACAAACTAATTGAGTCGATGGGTAGAATGCCTTTGCTCCATAAAGACCCTTCATAGCTTGAATATTTGCCGCGTTCAAGAGCCAATTCGCACGATGCATCAATGGCATAATAACTGATTAATTCCATGGATGTATCGGCAAAATCAACGGCTGCTTGTGAGGTGTAATCAATGCCTAATGCATATAATGCATCCTGGAAACCCATCAAGCCTAAACCAATTGGACGATGCTTCAAGTTGGAATTACGTGCTTGCGGTACTGAATAGTAGTTAATATCAATCACGTTATCCAACATGCGAATGGCCGTGTTCACCGTACGTTTTAATTTAGCCTCATCCAGCTTGCCTTTGACAATATGGGCTGGCAAGTTGATGCTGCCTAAATTGCATACGGCAATTTCTTCTTCTGATGTGTTTAATGTGATTTCAGTACACAGGTTTGAACTGTGAATCACGCCAGCATGCTGTTGCGGTGAACGGAGGTTACAAGCATCTTTGAATGTGAGCCATGGATGACCGGTTTCAAACAGCATCGACAGCATTTTACGCCATAATTTAACGGCAGGAACAGTTTTGAAATTGGTGATTTCGCCGTGATGCGCTTTTGCTTCAAAGCTTAAGTACAACGCTTCGAATGTTTTGCCATAGCTATCGTGCAACCCAGGAACATCGTTCGGAGAAAACAGCGTCCAATCTTGTTCTGCTTTAACGCGTTGCATGAACAAATCAGGGATCCACAAAGCGGTGTTCATGTCATGTGTACGGCGGCGATCGTCACCTGTGTTTTTACGCAATTCAAGAAACTCTTCGACATCACGATGCCAACATTCAAGGTATGCACATACCGCACCTTTGCGTTTGCCACCCTGGTTGACCGCAACAGCTGTTGCATCAGCGACATTCAGGAAGGGAACCACCCCTTGTGATCTGCCATTGGTGCCTTTGATATGCGCGCCCATTGCGCGCACGGGTGTCCAGTCATTGCCCAAGCCGCCGGCAAATTTCGATAACAGTGCATTGTCTTTAATTGCACTATAAATACCATCGAGATGATCGGGTACGGTGGTTAGGTAGCAGCTTGATAATTGTGGACGTACTGTGCCTGCATTGAATAGTGTTGGAGTAGATGACATGTAATCAAACGATGACAGTAACGTATAGAATTCAATGGCTTTGGCTTCTTTGTGCTGTTCGCGAATGGCAAGACCCATAGCAACCCGCATGAAAAATGCTTGAGGTAATTCATAACGCACGCCTTGGTCGTGAATAAAATACCGGTCGTACAGCGTTTGCAGGCTTAAATAGGTAAATTGCATGTCGCGTTCGGGTAGCAGGGCACGTCCAAGTTTGTCTAAATCATATTCATTTAATTTATGATCGAGTATGCCCTGTTCAATACCGTGTGCGATATAGCATTTAAAGTAGGCAGGATACAGAGCGGTCATTTCGTCAAACGTGGCATCGTCTTTTAGATGTAACTTGCCTAGTGCTTCTGCGCGCATGCTGTCCAGTAATAAACGTGCGCTGACAAATGTGTAATTGGGCTCAGTTTCAACCAATGCGCGAGCAGCCATAATCAATGCTTTATGTACATCATCCAGTTTGGCCAGGTTGTAAAGGTTACGCATGGCGTCTTTAATGACGGGCTCAGCTGAAACGTTTGACAAGTCACGACACGCTTCATTAACAATCGTGTTCACACGATTCATATCAAGCGCTTGCAGCGTACCATCAAGCATTGTGATTAACAGCGTCTTGCTGTCAGTCGTCTCTTGCTTTACGTCGGCGTCACGAGCCTTGCGTCGCTCTTCACGGTACAAAACGTAGGCAACAGCAACTTTGTGTTGGCCTTTGCGCATCAACGCTAATTCCACTTGATCTTGAATGTCTTCAATAAAAATAGTGCCACCAGTTGGCAGACGGCGTTTGAATGTCTGGGTGATTTGTTGGGTCATTTCATCAATTAATTGACGAATGCGAGATGAAGTTGCGGCTGTGCCGCCTTCAACTGCGATAAATGCTTTGGCTATTGCCACTTTGATTTTGTCATCATCATAAGGCATGGCTTTTCCATTGCCATTACGATTCATGAATTTCAGCGAACCGGGTACGTTAGCGTTTAACTCCAGTTGATTTGAGTAACTAACGTCTTGTATCGGTTCAAGAATATCTGACATGGCTGCCTCCGCGGATGAATTTAATTAACATGAAAACACAATATATAGTTGTTTTCATGCCCTACACACACAAGATAAGGGATTTCGTGGGAAATATCAAGGAATAACTCTGGGAATATGCTGTGGATAACTTGTGGGGAATTTTGTAATGAAGGTCATTGTCGCCGTTTCACCACAATAGCATCACTAACATTTGAAAAGCCATGTACGTTAATTTCAAATAGACCCATGTGTGCGCTCAATTGGCTGGAGCTGCCACCATCTAAATTAAGTGCATCCACACAATTGACAGGAGATATTTTTAATAGTTGAGCTAATGCCGTGGTTGTCATGGGGGAGTGATTGGTGACAAGAATAATCACATGACCATCAGGCGTGATGCCTAATGCTGAGCGTTCAGCATAACCCGTTTTGAGAGAGGGAATTTTACCTTTGACTAACAACCTCGGTCCGCTTTGAACTGCAAAATCAACGTCATTGTCACTAGCGTATTGCCGTACGCTGGATAAATGTGGCGTTTGGTTTTTAACAGAAAAAACGCCCCACCAACTAATGCGTTTTAATGGACTGTGCTGTTGTTGATTGCCAATGCGCAGGCCTAATGGGTGAAAGTTTTGATCAAAAAATCCGCCATTAATCGCAATTAGGGCGCTGCTGTGATGAGCAAATGCACCGACTGAAGCATTATGGAGGGATAAATCATTCGCCATGATTAAATCTAATTTATTTTTTTTAAGATCAATGCGAAAGGTGTGGATATGCGACCAAGGAATTAATAAATTAGTGTTCAAGTCCCTATACTCAATGCCTGGCGCTAGCTCGCGCCATTCACTAGCAAAGGTCTGGGTTGCAAAAAGCATCAAAACCAGAGGTAAAATAATACATCTTAAACGTTTTGTGCAAATAGCGATGGTTTGCCTTGGCATATTAATATTGTATCCTTAAGTGCATACGAACTCGATGGACCCATCATGAAAACATTACCGAAAGCTATCAATAAAAGCCAGCTTAAGTCAACTGTAGAATTAACCCAGATCATGAACGATGTTCTGGATCATGCTCGTCAACAAGGAGCAACAGATGCGTCAGTAGCGGTTAATCACGATACAGGATTCTCAGTTGATGTGCGTATGCGTGAGGTTGAAACAGTAGCCTTTAGCGAGGATCGTGGTGTAGGCATTACAGTTTATATCGGACAGAAGAAGGGCAGCGCCAGCAGTAGCGATACCTCGCCTGCAGCGCTGAGCGCGATGGTTTCAGCGGCGGTCGAAATTGCGAAGGTGAGTGCAGCCGATCCTTGCTTTGGTTTGCCTGAGCGGGAATTGTTAACG
>CAMDBQ010000159.1 GCA_945889365.1 Legionella genomosp. 1
GCTTAGGAACGTTCCACTCTTTCTTTTCGGCATATTTATTTGGCATGATGTGTGTCACAAAACAAGGGTCTTAGTCATGCCGCTAAGGATACCACGGCTTCTAACCTACCACATCGATCTGTTCATTTTATGAGCTAGGAAACAAAGCCTAAGGGCGTTAGTCATGCAGCTAAGGATATCACGGTTCTTAACCAGGCACCCCAATCTGCTCACTTTATGGGTTAGGAAACAAAGCCATGCATCACTTCTGACGGGACTTTATGAGCATTACAAACAGAACAACATGGAAGAAGAATGCTTGAAAATTATTCGGTTATCACCTGTTGCATGGCAACATATTAACTTGATTGGAATTTATGAATTTTATAACGATCAAGAATGTCTTAATTTACATGAGCTTATAGAAAAATTGGTGAACAATAAAAAAATCGATTTATTGGCTGCAGCCTAGACTGGTAAAGGGTTGTAGGGGTGTGGTGGGAAATTTCGTACCTTCCTGCAAAGAACCCCACTGAGGATAACACGCCTTATTGCCCAGCGCCCTGGTATGTTCATTTTATGAGTTAGGAAACAAAGCCCACATTTTTGAGTGCCGCTACAAATATGGGTATTTTATTTACATAAACATAAAAAAAAGATATAATAGATTAATTTATTGGCAATTAATGGGGGTAATTCAGATGATTAGTGAAGAAGACGGAAATAAACAACAAGATTGTAGGAATAAAATCTGTGATGAACTGAACAAATTTCACAACATTCCAATGACTCGAGAACTTGTTGCAGTTATTGCAGATCAAGCTATTTTCTTAGATGAACGATTTAAAAAACTTGTAGCAGACAAGCTGTTTTATAAAACCAATATAGAAAAAGCCCTCCGAGAAGCAGAATGCCGAATGAAAGAAGCAGAATGCCGAACGAGAGTTGGGTGTTTTTTATCTGAGTATCACCCGCATTTGCTCACCCCTGAAAATATTAAAATTATAAACCATAACGCAATTAAAATAGATAGACAATTTCATATATTAAGTGAGCAAAAATCATTAGATCAAGCCCATATTATAGAGGCGCTTAAAAATATTAAACCTCAAAATAAAGAGTTGTTCAATGTTGCTTTAATAGGTATTTTTGCAGGCGGCATGGCTTCGGGAACTACACTTGCCCTGAGCTCATCAGCGCAAGCTTTTGTATTCAAGCTATTGCCATTCATGCCACATACTGCTGCGATTGGCAGTGCTGTTGCGATTTGTGCCATTGGTATAGCTGTACTTGCCGTTTTGGTCAAAATGTTGATGAATCATCTTGAGAGTTCGAAAACCGTGTTGCATCCAGAGGATCTCAGACTAGGCTGTAACGCTTGTAGACAGGGTCTATAACCCGCTAATAAACGGCGCAGGTCTATAGTAAACTTTCAAAATTGCATTCTATCCAACATAATTAATTTAGAGCAAAAAAAGATCACTTCGCTAAAACAATCTAAACTTAAAGGGACTGATGAAACCAGTTTAATATCGGAAGGATTGCTTAATTCATAACGATATTAAAATCGCACAGTCCCTTAACGTAAAGCATATCACGTGATTGCATAAATACCAGGTTTCATTAGCAAAGGAATGCTATGGAACCTACGACCAGGCTGTATCAATGCGTCTTCTGTCATGTACAAGTCATTATCTGTCGCAAGTGTGACCGAGGTAATATTTATTGTGCTAACGGATGTGCTAACCGGGTACGAACAATATCACTTCGTCTTGCCAGGGCCCGTTATCAATCTACCCTCAAGGGAAGGCATCTTAATGCTGCTCGCCAGGCCCGCTACCGAAAGAATCACCAAAAAAAAGTAACGGATCAGGGTTCACTCCCAACTGTTCAGTATGTTTCAATTAAGTCGCTTGAAAATAAGCCTGAAAAGACAGAAAACGGACAACAAAATACAGTATTAATCTGCTGTTTTTGTAAAAAACCGATCTCTGCCTGGATCCGAAACGATTTTTTACGCCGAAGAGGCCATAAAGAATTAACCGGGTTGCAAGCTTCTCCTCAAGCACCATGAACATTAATGAACTTAAAGGAGTCATAATGGCCGTATCTCAAGACACAAAGGCTAAAATATTACGTTATCATCACGTTGAAAAATGGCGTGTGGGGACTATTGCGTCCCAATTGGGTGTGCATCACAGTACTATTAAACGCGTGCTGTCAGAAACGGGGGTTACTAAAGACACCATTCTTGTTCAGACGTCTATGATTGATCCGTTTGTACCGTTTATCTTGGAGCAATTAAAGCGCTTCCCCAATCTGACTGCCAGTCGGCTGTATGGCATGGTCGTGGAACGCGGATACCCTGGCGGGGAAGACCATTTTCGTTCACTCATTTCGTTTTATCGACCCAGAACGCCTGCTGAAGCCTATTTACGGTTAAGAACCCTGCCCGGTGAGCAAGCCCAAGTGGATTGGGGGCATTTTGGACATATCACCATCGGTTCGGCCAAACGGCCACTCATGGCGTTCGTCATGGTGTTGAGTTATTCGAGAAAAGTGTTCCTGCATTTCTTTTTAAATGCCCGGACTGAAAATTTTCTACGTGGTCATGAGCTTGCATTCAACTATTTTTCAGGCAGTCCTCGTGTTGCGCTTTACGATAATTTGAAAAGTGCAGTTTTAGAACGTCAAGGTGATGCCATTCGTTTTAACCCAACCCTGCTGAAATTTGCGGCTCATTATCATTACGAACCCAGGCCCTGTGCACCCTATAGAGGCTCGGAAAAAGGCAGGGTGGAACGTGCTATTCGTTATATCCGCGATAATTTCTTTGCAGGCCGCCAGTACGCCGGTGTGGATGATCTTAACCAACAAGCACTTGCTTGGTGTGATACAACGGCATCAAATCGCCCATGTCCTGAAGACAAAAGCGCGTCGGTGCAAGAGATCTTTATTAAAGAGAAACCGAGGCTAATCACACTCCCCGATAATCCTTATCCATGCGAAGAGGTTGAGACGGTCAGTGTAGGCAAAACCCCGTATGCCCGGTTTGATCTGAATGATTATTCCGTACCTCACACCCATATCAAAAAATCACTTGTGGTGCGAGCCACACTGGATTTTGTGAGCATTTTGGATGGCACAACACTCGTTGCCAGGCATGTCCGCAGCTATGATAAAGCGCAACAAATTGAATGCGCTGAACACATCAAGGAATTGGCCGATCGGAAGCGCGCCGCACGTCTGCAACGCGGGCAAGACAGGCTTACGCAGACGATTGATTGCGCGCGCGAATTTCTGAGTGCTGCAGCAGAACGTGGATATGCATTGAAATCAACCACTAGTCAGCTCATATCCCTGCTGGATGATTATGGGGCCAGCTTTCTTTCGATCGCAATGGTTGAGGCACTGGCCAAAAAATCGCCTCACCCCAATTCAGTTCGCATGGTATTACAAAAACTTATGGATGAACAACACGAGCAGCCGCTGGCAACGTTCGCCTTGTCCAATGACAAGCGTATTACTGAAATGGTTGTCAAACGGCATTCATTGAATCAATACGAAGTACTACAAACAACCCAATCAACGCAGGAGAAAAAATAGTCATGTTATCTGAATCATTATTGCTTCGCGCTACAGCATTGAAGCTACATGGCGTGATTAATCAAGTGAATGAAATAAAAGCAGAGGGTGAATGCTGGCTTGAACAGTTCATCACGTGGGAAGAGGCTCATCGCTCTCAACGCAGTCTTGAAGGTCGCCTGCGTAAATCAAAGCTTGAGCGTTTCAAATCAATGGCGGATTTTGACTGGGCATGGCCAAAGCATTGTGCCCGTGATGTGGTTGAACAATGGCTACAATTGGGTTTTATTGAGGGAGCCAACAACCTGATTTTGTGCGGGCCTAATGGTGTAGGAAAAACCATGATCGCCAAAAACATTGCGTTTCAAGCCGTTCTCAAGGGTGGTGCGGCTTTATTTATAACTGCGGCAAGTATGCTCAATGACCTAGCTGATCTGGATAGCGATCGTGCGTTACGTAGCCGCATCAAATTTTATGCACAACCCGGGCTATTAATTTTGGATGAAGTGGGACAGCTCTCCTATTCCAATCGACATGCAGACTTGTTATTCCAGGTCATTGCACAGCGTTATGAAAAAAAATCCACATGCATTACAACAAACAGGGCGTTTTCTGAATGGAATGAAATTTTTCCCA
>CAMDBQ010000160.1 GCA_945889365.1 Legionella genomosp. 1
CAGCACCCAGTGATTTCTCACGTGGGCCTTCGACAACGTAATCCAGATTACAATCAGGATCTGGCGTGGTTAAATTAGCGGTCATCGGAACCTGTGCATGTTGAATAGCTAAAACTGAAATCACGGCTTCGAGTGCGCCAGCAGCCGCAATCAAATGCCCTGTCTGACTTTTTGTCGAACTCACAGGCATTTGATACGCCCTTTGACCAAAGACGGCTTTAATGGCGTTGGTTTCACTCAAATCATTCATTTTGGTCGAGGTGCCATGCGCATTAATGTAATCAACCTCGGACGGTTTAACTCCAGCATCTTTTAATGCACGTTCAATGGCTTGAATAGCGCCATCTCCGTTTGGATGAGAGTCGGTAATACGATAAGAGCTTAACGTATTGCCTTCTCCGGCCAATTCAGCATAAATCCGCGCGCCACGAGCGTTTGCTTTATCCCACTCCTCAAGGATTAAAAATGCCGCGCCTTCGCCAAGTACAAAGCCATTACGTGCGCCATCAAATGGGCGGCTGGCTGTTTTAGGAGCATCATTATAAGTAGACAATGCACCTAATAGACAAAAACTAGATACGCCTAGAGGACTAATCATCGAGTCAAATCCACCTGCCAACATGTAATCAGCATCACCACGGCGAATCACGTTCAAGGCCAAACCTAAGGCTTGCCCGCCTGAAGCACACGCGGTGTGAACTGAAGTGGCGTAGCCTTCAATACCAAAATGTTGAATTAATAATGATAATCCGGTGTTAGAGGTGGTCTTGCCAAAATCGGTCAACTGATAAAATTCATTGGACTCAGTTTGTAAACGCGCCCAATCGACTTCGCCATCTGTAGCGCAAGCACGCTGAAAACGTTGTAAATACTCGAATTCAGCCGTCATCATGCCGCTGCCTGCGACGACGCCCCAACGACTGGCGGTCTGTTTATTAGGTTTGATCCCTGCATCAACAAAAGCCTGATGTGCGGCATCCAATGCAAAGTATGTAAGCGGCATTGCAAAACGATTGTGTTTAGTTGCAAGTGCTGCGGCTGGCATAAATTGTTTGACTTCGGCAGCAATTCGCGCAGGAAACGCACTGGCATCAAATTGTTTGATCTCGGCAATGCCTGATTGACCGGCCATCAAATTAGTCCAGGTAGATTGGACGTCATTGCCTAATGGGGAGACAACACCCAATCCTGTAATTGCAACCCGGCGATTTGTTTTCATCATTAATTACCTTTTGCGGTTGTTGTGCGCTGCTGAAATCTCGACTGCGAATCAAAACAGATCAAGTAACCACGCACAATACATCTAAAACACACACTCGTTTACCATCTACTTCACTGCGGAAATTCAAAATCAATTCTTTAGAATCGTGAGACTTCACCGTGAGATAGGTTGTCAGGACATCCCCGGGATGAACAAAAACATTCATTTTAATCTTTCGTAGTTCTTGAATTTGGTAATGCTGATCAAAGGGCGCCTGTGCGATGAATTCGCGTGCCAAATTTTGTTTGCATTCGAGCAATACCGTCATAGGTAATACGGGTTTGTTTGGAAAATGGTCTGGAAAATAAGGTGCTGCAAGGGTGATTCGTTTTTCAGCAGAAAGACGTATGCCGGGTTCGCTGGCAAGAACGCGATCGAATTGCATTGGCGTTAAACTGTCTTTCCTGCGAAGGCGGGAACTCATCCCGAACTGAACATCGATATCACATTGTGGATGGGTCCCCGCCTTCGCGGGGAAAAGATCCCCCGGGCGATTAATCGCATCAAATTGCTGACGAACCACATCCGGATGAATAAAATCTTGCATCGGCAACAAAGGCCCGAGCGCACCATCAATGCTAAATACAGTCTCATCTCCAACACGAGCAACGCTGTGATATTGCACCGCAGTGTCGTCCAGTACATCGATAAACGATTCAAGCAGTAGCGTTTCGCCAACATAAGCCGGACGATGCAATCGCGCACTGGACACTACACCGGCAACGGGTCGCCGCGTGAAATTGTTATTATGCATAACATTCCAGGCTGCCAATTGACCGAGTGTTTCACCAATAAAGGATGGCATGAAACATAACCTGCCCTGTTCATCCGGGCAGAGGTAATGGTCATCATGCGTAATATGTTTGATACCTCGAATGACATCCGCCGGAACCAATTCGAGAATTCTGTCAACGAATAGAAATCGCATCAGGCCGTTGCAGCTCGCAGATGTTTCTCAGCAACTGCCTCTACAATTAGTTTGCAGAAAGTTCCAACAGTAAACAACATTGGGATTTCATTCATTTTCATGCTGGCTTTAAAATAGTCTGCTGGCACTTCATGAAGATAACTTTTCAATGCAACCATACCACGCTCTGTCAGCACGCCGCCTTTTTCAAACTCTTCTTGAGTCAAATCACCGCGCGCATTTTTTTCAAGCTGACCGCGTGGGATTTTAATACCAAATTCTTTTTCCAATTGGAAAACCAGATCAAGAAAGTCAATGGATTCAGCACCCAGATCAACGATTAACCGGCTATCCATCGATACATCATCTTCATCAATAACCAACACATCAGCAATAATTTCTCTGACTTTAGGATAAACGCTCTCTACATTCATGTCACACCCTCAGAATTACCCGTTTCAAAATACTGGCAATTGTATCATATATTTTGTTTTTAATTCTACACAGATCGAATGGGCGTACGCCCCTACAGCCGTTTCGCCAAAAACTTATCCAATGCATTAGCAAACCGCTGAATCTCTTTCGGTCCAAATTTAGCCGGCCCACCGGAAATCATCCCCCCGCCGCGCAATGTTTCATTCAAATTGCGCTGACCAAGCAGCTGTTTAATATTGTTCTCAGAATACAGCTCGCCTCGAGGATTCAATGCCAAACCACCTTTCGTGACGACATCATCAGCCAGAGGAATATCTGCCGTAATCACCAGATCACCCGGCCCCATATTATCGACAATGTGCCTGTCAGCGACATCAAAACCAGCGCCTACTTGATTGCGTTTGATAAAAGGCGATGGGGGCGTATTCAGAGCATGGTTCGAAACAACGATCAATGATGTTTTAGTGCGAATAGCGGTGCGAAACAAAATGTCTTTAATCGGTTTCGGGCACGCATCACCATCAATCCAGATTTGCATGACTAGCCAACCACGCTATAACCAGCATCAACAAACAACGTATGTCCTTTGATCATCGCGGCTTCTGGCAAACACAACAAATACACTGTATCCGCAACATCAGCAGGCGTCAGAGGTCGATCTGCCAGTGAGGTTTCCTGATATTCATCCAGTAGTTGCTGACGATTAGGAAAATGTTTTAACGCATCCGTATCCACCACGCCGGCGGAAACCGTATTGGCACTGATACCAAATTCAGCCAACTCAAGGCTCAATGAACGAACCAACGCTTCAAGGGCTGCTTTCGAGGCACCAATAAACGCATAATTAGGAATAGCACGATGGGCACCCAGACTAGATAAAGCCACTACACGGCTACCGGGCGGCATCATTTCACGGCCCTCGCTAACCAAATGATTCAATGCCAACGCATTGGTTTCCATACACCAGCGCCAATGTTTGGTCGACATATTCAACGCAGGCTTCAATACACCACTGGCGGCATTACTAATGAGAAAATCAAGCTTGTCAAATTGTTCACGAAATTGCATGAACAGGTCTTTAACGGATGGGTGATCAGCCACGTTAGCTTGAATCGCTATCGCACGACGTCCCAATGCCTTTATTTCATCGACCAGTAACGCCGCTTCATCAGAGCTATTATAATAGACAATTGCAATATCGCAGCCGGCATTGGCTAATTTCAATGCAGTAGCTTTACCAATCCCACGCGCACCACCCGTAATCAATGCCACTTTATTTTCGAATATCAAACTCATCTAGTTAACCTATGTTTTAAAATTTGCATGAAATTACCGTGATTATATAAAACTGTCAAATGTCCTCAGAGGAAGATCCGCTAATGTTTAATCGGCTTAGCGACACCACGATTGATCACAGCATCCAACATATCGACTTGAATTAATACAATTATTGACCTATAAATACAATTAAAGACCTGGATGAATAACCCATGGTCATCGTGCGTGGCGTAGATGAAAAAACATCATCCATAAATGAGAAGGAAAGAAATCATTACAGGGAAAATATATAGCTGTTTTATAGGAGACAATCA
>CAMDBQ010000161.1 GCA_945889365.1 Legionella genomosp. 1
GATCAGGGTTGTTGTATGTCCAGGTTTTATATTCATATCATGTCATATGCTATAAGTGATGTAATATTATATAACATATGAATCATAATGTAAAACCTGTGGCAATTATTTATTCAACACTAAATCCGCATTCATCACCTTTACCCAAGCTGAAACAAAGTCTTGCACGAACTTTTCTTTATTATCATCCTGAGCATACACTTCCGCATAAGCACGAAGAATCGAATTGGATCCAAAAACCAAATCTACTCGGGTTGCCGTCCACTTAAGTTGATCCGTTTTACGATCGCGAATCTCGTATAGATTCTTCCCCACAGGCTTCCATGTGTTGGCCATATCGGTCAAATTAACAAAAAAATCAGTTGTCAAAACACCCTCTTGTTGGGTAAAAACACCGTGCTTTGTACCACCGTAATTGTTTCCCAAGACGCGCATGCCACCAACAAGTACCGTCATCTCATCTGTCGCATCCCCTCGATCTGGAGCAAACGGAACGATAATATCAAAGCCAGCTGCCTGCGCCGCTTTCTCAACACCAACATTGCCAGCAAGCACAATGACATCGGCTATGCTAGCTCCGCTTTCAGCGGCAATGGCTTCAAGAACGCCTAATACTTTTGACAAACGTTCTGGTTCATTGCCCATCCAATCTTTTTGCGGCATCAATCGAATACGTGCCCCATTTGCACCACCGCGCTTGTCTGAACCACGAAACGTACGCGCGCTATCCCATGCCGTTAAAACCAGGTCGCTGATACTCAAATGAGAAGCCATCAGTTTGGGTTTGACTGCATCAACATCATAATTTTTATTACCCACAGGCACTGGATCCTGCCAAGTCAGGTCTTCTTTTGGCACATCAGGACCAATATAGCGCGCTTTTGGCCCCATATCCCGATGGGTCAATTTAAACCATGCACGTGCAAACACGTCTGCGAAATACTCCGGTTCTTTAAAAAGTCGCTCGGACATTTGACGATAAATGGGATCCATTTTCATGGCCATGTCAGCGTCGGTCGTGATCGGATTGTAGCGAATGGATGGATCTTCAAAGTCAACCGGCTTATCTTCCTCTTTAATATTGACAGGCTCCCATTGACAAGCACCAGCAGGGCTTTTTTTCTTTTCCCAATCATGCTTAAGCAGCATATAAGGGTATAGGAGTTTTAAACTGCGACACGAAGTCGCTAAACAAACTGTTGCGACAGGCAGCCACCTGTAAGCAACCTACTGTTCCGTCAGTAGCTCCCTACCTGGACATGCGACTGGAGTAATCTGGTGGCCTGAAGCTCTGGGGACAATGTAACCGCGGGAAACCGTAGATGCGTCTGTGAAGACAAATCGAATCTGCTAGCACAAAGCGGAGAGGAGCTAGCATCGTTCGGAATCAGTGATCACGATGGATTGGAACAGGTGATCAGCATCGCTCGGAATCGGTGATCAACATCATCGGAATACGCATTCACCCATTCCTGTAATTTAACCCAACATTGATGTCACCGTATGCAGGCATTGCCAGGGCACAATGAGGATCATTGCGTGTATCGAAGATCGTCAGGTGATCAACAAGATTCTGGCGCACATCAACCGGAAACAGGAACCTTCTGTATCGGTCATGAAAGGCGCTGGCATTCGCGCACCACCCACTGACGCAACATTTCTGATGACTCAATAAAAGCGAGAAAAAAATGGCTGGCAATAGCCGTGCGGCTTGTTGGCGTCTTGGGTTTATGAATGAGCACAAATCGCACAGAAAAATTCAGTCTTACCCGGTGGATCAGGTCTATTTTTCATAGACACGACGATAAAACGCAGGCAGGCGTGGTTGATTGAGACTTGGTTTTGGCTGTTTTTTGATCACGGTACTTTCGGAAATCAGGGAATAGGGTCTTTATAATTCCTATCCCCCCCTTGTACGCATCAGGCATCGGAGCAATAAACGTCTTCTTCAGTGATTTGGAATAATACACGGGTAATTTAAACTCAATATTGTCCGTGATGATTTTTAAATCTTGTATAATTCGGGACTCATATCCTTTGAAGACCGCGTCCTCAGGCAGGATGGTTTTGTCCATTTCAACGGTAACTTGTCTGTTAATCTTAACGATCTGTGTTTTTTTATTTTTTGGCTTCTTCTTTTTGTTGCCCTTGTCCTTGTTGCGATCTTTCTCGGAGGAATGATTGGAGTTGCCCTTGTCATTCTTGCCATCCTTCGTTTGAGGGCGAATATTGGGCTTACCCTGTTCGCCCTTGAGGCGATTTACTTCATCCTTCAACTGTTGGTTGGTTGCCTTGAGTTGCTCATTTTCTTCAGCCAACATCTCCACGAGATTGACCAGGATCTTAATGATCCCCACCACTTTTTTATCAGCGATGCCATCAATATCTCCCGTTAATTCATCGAGAATTGTTTTGATCTCTTGGCGATTCATTGGGCATTAATGCCTTGTTGTTATTTGATGCTGATATCATAACATGGCTTTTTTTGGGCATATTTTTCGAGTTTTAAGGGGCTATATGGATCCGTTAAAATTTGAGGCTTCGAGGAGGTCTTCTGAGTTGACGACGTGCCAACATGACGTTTCCAGGGTAGTTGCAGGCAGTGGTTCTGCGCCATATGAAAATAACATGCAGAAAATGCAATTTGGTGGAAAAACCGTGTCAAGCGAAATCTTTAAAAAAATTGAAATTATTTTATTGAGTGAAATACCGTGATTCCGTTTGTTGAACAGGGATGCTGATTATGGTTGATGTCTAGCTGAAACTTGTGGTTTACCCGGCGATATGGAAAGGATACCAATTTTTCATGAGGCAATGCGCAGAATAATCCTAAATGGCACGTAAATTACTGCAGTTAACCGGATAGGCAGGAAAATTAAGCGTTCTTCAAGTTTACCAAAATGGGATGTTAGAATTTTGCCTCAAGCCGGGTAGGTTATTAAGTTTGAGATCCCTAAACTTAACCTTGTTGCACTTGGACATTGAAACCGCCGCTCTTTTCAAAATGGGCAACGAGGTGTAAATTAAAATAATTAACCACGCTGCTAAAATAAGAGATGATGACATGGACTTGGATAAGATTACCCATAAACAATATCAACAGATTGTTTATGATTGGAATGCTACCAGCAGCTCTTACCCACGTAATAAAATTATACGGGAATTTTTTGAAGAACATGCTTTAAAAACACCTGACAGAACGGCGATTTTTTTTGAAGGCTGGCGACTGAGTTTTCGTGAATTAAATGAGGCATCGAATAAACTGGCTCATTTTATCCGAAATCATGCTCAATATATAAATAGGTCGTCGCTGGCCGATGTTCTGATTGTTATTCATTTACAGCGGTCTCCTGATATGTTAGTTGCCATCCTGGCCGTTCACAAGGCCGGGGCTGCATATGTGCCTGTGGATGCTGACTACCCACTTGACCGCATGCAATATGTTCTGAGTGATACACAAACAAAATTATTAATAACCGAACGAGAACTGGCTAATAATTCAAGTCAGATAATGCCTGATAGCTGTTCACTTATTTGTATGGATGAACGATCTTATGAGGCCGAAAATCATTGGAATTTGCCTATATATGCCAGGCCGCATGATTTGGCATATGTCATATACACTTCCGGAACGACGGGCAAGCCCAAAGGTGTGATGGTATCTCACGATAGTTTAATGAATCTGGTCACTTCATATAAAAACAAGTTGAATCGTTTGTGTGATTTTGAAAAAATAGCGCAGATTTTTTCGTTTTCATTTGATGGTTCATGTTTAAATTATGCCCTCTCATGGACGTATGGGTATGAGTTACATATTTTATCTAAACTAATATGTCACGATTCTCATTTAATTGCACAATACATTCACTCACATGCCATCACATATGTTGATATGCCAACTATGTTGTATCAGGTTTTGACTGAAAAAGATTTGGCATATCTTGGCGGGCTGAAATATTTGATGATAGGTGGGCAACAGCTAGGTAAGGGCTTGAATAATCGCGGATTGGGGTATTTTTTAGTTAATGCTTACGGACCAACAGAGTGTACTGGTTGGTCTTCACTTGCGATATATTCCAATGACACCCATCATCAGGACATTAATCCATCTAGTATAGGTAAAGCACTTGATAATACACAATTATATGTGCTTG
>CAMDBQ010000162.1 GCA_945889365.1 Legionella genomosp. 1
TCCAAACGAGTAGCTGGAACACCCATTGCCTATTTAACAGGAACCCGAGAATTTTGGTCTCTCCCAATACAAGTCAATGAAGACACGCTAATTCCTCGACCCGAAACCGAATTGATTGTTGAATTAGCATTAAGTTTACTTGGCGAGACCTCGCCTGCCTCTATTCTTGACTTGGGCACAGGCAGTGGTCCAATCGCTTTAGCACTGGCATCAGAACGTCCTGATTGGCAATTGCTAGCCTGTGACAAAAGCCAGGCTGCAGTCAATGCCACTCGAGATAATGCCGCTCAGTTAGGGATCCATAATCTGAATGTGTTATGCTCGGACTGGTTTAAGTCTATTCCTAAGCAACAATTTGAAGCTATTGTATCGAATCCACCTTACATCGCAGAACACGATCCACACCTGACACAAGGCGATGTGCGTTTTGAACCTCGTGATGCTTTGGTTAGTGGTGTTACTGGTTTAGATGACTTGACTCATTTAATCGTGCACAGCCAGGAATGGTTGATACCCGGTGGTTTATTATTATTAGAACACGGATTTGAACAAGGATCTGCCGTCATCGCCCTGTTAGATCAATACGGTTATCAACAGGTGCGGTGCTGGAAAGATTGGCAGGGCAATGACCGAATTAGTGGCGGCCGTGCAAAATCCTAATAATAGTCTATAATTACAAACTAGAGTTGATGAATTATACGATATTTGGTATACCTGACTTTTTTAATTTAGATAAGTGAGCACAGCGTGAAAAATGACACCCTTGGCAATATGAGAATTGCCCCCTATCACGAAACTGATGGTGAAGAGTACATGAATGAAAGCCAGCTTGCGCACGTTGAGAAAATTCTACTTGCCTGGCGCCAATCATTGATGGAAGAAGTGGACAGAACCGTGACTCATATGAAAGATGAGGCCGCGAACTTCCCTGATCCTGCAGATCGTGCCAGTCAAGAAGAAGAGTTCAGCCTTGAATTGCGCACTCGCGATCGCGAACGCAAGCTAATCAAGAAAATTGAAGACGGTTTGGAACGCCTGCGTGATGAAGATTTTGGTTATTGCGAAGCCTGTGGTATCGAAATTGGTTTGCGTCGTTTGGAAGCACGACCAACAGCCACGCTGTGTATTGATTGCAAAACCTTATCTGAAATCAAGGAAAGACAAAATCAAGGCGCATGATAGACGAGCGTCGGTTGTCATTACCCACAAGTTTGATGCATGTCGTCCCCGCTATTTATATCATCCCCGCCTTTGCGGGGACGACATCATATTATCAGAGATAGATGTTTTCTCTGAGATCTCGTTGGCTACAATAGGTCAACAATACACTTCAAATACCGTGCCACACTGCCTCGATTGGCTTCTAGAACCGCAGTCGCGTTGGCAATTTGACATGCGCGTTGCACTGGATCTTTGTGCATTGCAATGATTGCTGTAATTAACGCATCAACATGATCAACCATTTGAATCGCCCCAGCAGCACACAAATCAGCACAAATGCTTTTGGAATTATGCATATACGGACCACAAAAAACCGGCACTTGCATAGCAATGGGTTCCAACACATTGTGTCCACCTACAGGGACCAAACTACCTCCCACAAAAGCATAATCGCTCACTTGATAAAATCCAAGTAACTCGCCCATGGAATCCAGGACAACCACATCGGTACGGGTACTGATTGTTTCAGGCTGACTACGCAAACCTGTTTTAACCCCGTGCTGTTGAATCAACTCATAAACGGCCTTAAAGCGCTCTGGATGACGCGGAGCTATCAGCAATACAATGTCAGGAATTGCGGCTTTTAATTTAATTAAGACGCTTAATAATTGGTTTTCTTCATCATCATGCGTGCTGGCAAGGATCAGTACTGGACGCTGCTTTCCCCAGGTGACCTTTAACCGATCAAAGTAGTCTTTATTTGACACGTGCACATGCAAATCAAATTTCATATTTCCTACAGCATGAACCCTTGCAACAGGTGCGCCTAGAGCTATGAAACGCTTGGCATCCCCTTCACTTTGTGCATAAATAGCCTTAAATTGAGCCAGTACGGGCTTAAAGAAAAACCGTGCTTTTTGGTAGCTTTCAAACGCTTTATCCGATATTCGAGCATTGATCAATAACAAGGGTATATCAGCTTTCGTTGCCTGATTAATTAAATTAGGCCACAGCTCTGTTTCCATAATAATACCCACACGTGCATTTATTTTTTTGAAAAATCGTCGCAATGCCCAAGGTAGATCATAAGGCACATATTGATGCGCCACCCGTTGTCCAAAACGCGTGAGCACTTGTTGTGAACCGGTGGGTGTCATCGTGGTGACCAAAACTCGTAATTGTTTGGCTAACAAGGCATCAATCAATGGTGTCGCGGCTACCACTTCTCCCATCGATACTGCGTGTAACCAGACGTCGACTTCTGTAACTGCAGTATGTCCCAATGAAAAACGTTCGTGGATCCGTTGACGATAAGCGGGTAATCGTCGACCTTTCCAATAAAGACGCAGGAGTACAAATGGGATTAACAGATAGAGTAAACCAGTATAGATGGAACGGAGCATAATATATCTCGATGGAAGTGCAATATTAAAAGTGCTTTTATTGAGCAATAATGGCATTCATAACCGCGGTTTTCCAAATTTTATCCCAATCATTTGACCCAATCGCAGCTCTTAATTGTAATAATGGATCCAGTCCCTCCCTAGACCAGCGCATATGTTGTTGTCCTTTGCATCGCTGGTTGATTAAACTTTCAACTGTTGATTCAGCTAGATTACTAGTAAAAACAAGGCCGTTTTTTTGACGTTCTCTATAATCAATTATTTTGGCAGCATTATTTTTTATATACGTTTTTAGTTTTTCAAGATGCGACTTATGGGTGCTTGGAGAAAGGGCTATTAATTCATCTAATCTTGTTAATGCATTATCTGTTTTACCTCGCCAAAGATGCCATTTAATGCGAATTAGTTTAGATTTAAGCTCTTCCTGCAACGCAATATTTTGAATCTTCATGCTCAAGTGAAACCAGTCTAATATTCTGGTGATTGATGCGCACAATGGCGTGAGTGCATCAACGATCTGCCAACCATTCTCTGCCCCATCACACAGTGCCGTCACATTTGTTTTCGGAGACAAGCCCTGCTTTAAAGCGGCAACAATAGTGTTGTTTATCATTTGCTTCTGCCCATCGTCTAGAGCTGAGGCCGCGCAGTGCTTACTGGTTAAGGTATTACGGGTTCCTTTATCATTGCTCACCAAGGCTTCGGGGCGATAAACAACCGCGGTCATTGCTTCGAAGCTACGTTTACCTTCTTCGGTCGTGTTAATATGGCCGCCATCAACATTAATTACAAGCTCTTCAGCTGCACCAGAGGCGGCTACAGTGCTTTCAACCTGATGCAATGCTCCAACCTGACTGCCCACCTGTTCAGCAGTATGCTTAATACGATCATGGTTATTAATAAATCGTTTTGACTTGGAAAATGCTGAGAAAAGCTGCTCACTTTCACGGTAAGTATAATTAGATCCAAGCTCTGTTTGTAGTTTAACTAAATCAGCGGACAAGGAATGCCCGAGAAGATTTTTTATCGTTGATCCAGGCTCATAGCCACAGTCAGGACAACGTTTTCTAACTATCGTGAGTTTATGATCCGTAAAAATATCATGGTAATCGGACAGTCTTTTTCCATGCTTTCTTAATTTTCGGTCAGGGCAGTTAGGGCAACACTCGACTACGGACTCAATCAGCGTAATTTGTTCCTTGAGAAGCGCATCTTGGCAAGAATGCACTAATTTAATTTGATCTTCATGTGCGAACCCAAAGTTAAACACATCCTCTGGTTTGTCTATCGAGCCGGTCATCATGACTGTTTTTGATAAAATCTGTTGAGCCTCTGGAGACGATTCATAGCATTCGAAGACAATGCGATAATGTTTTGACATCGTGGGTGCCTGGTAGTAAATTCAATTATCGATAGCATACACTGAAATCGACAAAAGCACTATCTATATTACACTTATTTTTGCCTGTTTTTTGATCATGGTATTTTCGGAAAAAAGGGAATAGGGGGCTAGGTTATAATTCCTATACCCACGACCTGGAATTTTCCTGTTTTGGGTAACATTCTTTATGATGCAACTCGT
>CAMDBQ010000163.1 GCA_945889365.1 Legionella genomosp. 1
CGTTTGGAAATGCTTTTTCTGATCCGCCATTGAGAAAGAACGTGACGTGAGCGTATTTTTCTGTTTCAGCAAGGCGTAGTTGACGTAATCCATGGCTCGCAATCACTTCGCCTAAGGTGTGATGCAAGGGGGTGTCAGGAAAGGCAACCCGCGTATCCAGTTCTGTTGAGTAAGTTGTCATGCTGATAAAGTGCGCAAGTTTCGGCTTTGCTTTTCGATTGAAGCCTTGGAAGTCGTCACTAATTAATGCGTCAGTGAGTTGCCTTGCCCTGTCTGCACGATAATTAAAGAAGAATACGGCATCCCCATCATCGATTGTTCGTCCGGTACCAATTCGGGTTGCCGGAATAAATTCATCATGGATGTTGTGATGATAAAAATAATTCACCGCTTCTTCAGCTGTTTTGAAATGGCGCTCGCTTACGCCCTCAGTTAGCAGATTATAAACGGCTTCAACGCGTTGCCAGCGCTGGTCGCGATCCATTGCATAGTAGCGACCCGTGACAGAACAAATGGTCGCGACAGGGTGCTTGTCTAGTTGCGCTTGTAATTTTAGCAGGTGAGCATGGGCGCTTTGAGGTGAGGTATCGCGTCCATCCAGAAATAAATGCAAATAAACATTTGAAAATTTTTGTTGCGCGCACAAACTTAAAAAGGCAAATAAATGATTTTCATGGCTATGAACACCACCGTCCGATAAGAGTCCGATAATATGCAGCGCATGGCCGCTAGACTTCAGGCTATCGATTGTATCTAAAAAAATTGGATTTTTAGCATATCCGCCACTGATTATATCGGCGTTAATCCGAGTGAAGTCTTGGCGGATAACCCGTCCTGCACCCATGTGCATATGACCCACCTCAGAATTTCCCATTTGGCCATCGGGTAGGCCAACAGGGGGGCCGGAGGCTTCAAGCAGTATATGTGGACGTGTATGCCACCACGCATCCCATTGGGGAGTGTGTGCTGCGAAAATAGCATTATGCGCAGTTTCTTGGCTATGGCCCCAGCCATCCAAGATCATTAAAACCAGCGGTGTTTTCTTGAGCATTGATTTCTCTTAATCTTTTTCAATAAAGAGGTTAGACTATAGGCCATTTTTGTTGACGGAAGAAGTAGGTTGAATCAAAAAATACCTCAACACATCGCCATCATTATGGATGGGAACGGACGGTGGGCTGAATCCCGTGGTTTGCCACGCAGTGAAGGGCATTGTGCTGGCGTTGATGCGATCAAGGCAACGGTAAAGGCCTGCGTCGAAAGACGCATCAAAGTGCTCAGTATTTGGGCTTTTGGGAGTGAGAATTGGTCCCGTCCTGAGATTGAAGTTAATTTTCTCATGCAATTATTTGTTCATGCGTTAACGGCTGAAATGCAGGAGTTGGATCAAAAGGGCATTTGCATCTGTTTTACTGGGAATCGAGAGCAGTTGCCATCGGTTCTTCGTGACCAGATGCAAGCCGCTGAGTCATTGACGGCTAAAAATGCTCAGTTGACTCTGAATATCGTGATGAATTACGGTGGAAAATGGGATATTGTGCAAGCGGCAAAAGCGCTTGCCAGTCGAGTAGCCGAAGGTAGTCTATCGATTGAGCAGATCGATGAGCAGCTATTTACTCAACAGATGGATGCGCGCCACTTGCCTGATCCTGATTTATTCATCCGCACGGGTGGAGAGCAGCGGTTGAGTAATTTCTTTCTTTGGCAACTGGCCTATACTGAACTTTATTTTTCTGAGCTGTATTGGCCTGATTTTACTCCTGAGGAGCTGGATAAGGCCTTGGCGAGTTTTAGTTCACGCGAGCGCCGCTTTGGACAGACATCCAAACAATTAATTGAGAAGCCTAATGTTTAAACAACGACTGCTGACAACTTTGATCCTGGTCCCCCTGGTTTTGCTGGCAATTTATTATGCGAGCTTGTGGTTGCTAGGAGTGGTAGTCGTGTTGCTCGTCGCTTTATTAGGGTGGGAGTGGTCGCAATTAATCCCGGTTAAACACATTGTCAATAAATGTTTATTTATAGCCGTTGTGATATCACTGGTTTGGCCGGCGATTCATTGGCTTAATTACTGGGTGCTGGCTGATTTGATTTTCTGGGTAGGTATTTTGATGGCAGTCTTAAGTTTTCCTGCGTCACAACCTGTTTGGGGACATCGTGCTATCGTCGGGGCGGCGGGTTTATTGTTGTTGCCGTTGGTTGCGAGTGCTTCCGGTGCGCTCTATTTGCAAGTTCAAGGCAAAGACTTAATCGTGTACTTGCTATGTTTGATTTGGGCCAGTGATATTGGTGCTTATCTTGCCGGTAAACAGTGGGGGCGGTGTAAATTAATACCGGCTGTAAGCCCCGGAAAAACCGTTGAGGGCTCGTTGGGTGGCATAGCCTTGGTAATGCTCGTGGCTGGTGTGGGTTATGTTTATTTTAAACCCCATTATGCGGTGGTTTGGTTTGTGATTGCAGCCTCTACGGCGTTAATGTCCATGTTGGGAGATTTATTTATCAGTATGTTGAAACGCCGGTGTCATGTTAAAGACACAGGAACCATTATTCCAGGTCATGGAGGTGTGCTTGATCGTTTGGATAGTTTGATCGCTGCCCTCCCCTTGTTTTATTTTGCGCATACGCTTTCCTTGGGAATGTAACATGTTATTTATGTCGATGTGTTTTATAATCGCACTGTTACTGCTGGTTCTCGTGCATGAGTATGGTCATTTTTTGATTGCTCGTTGTTGCGGTGTCAAGGTGTTACGTTTTTCGTTTGGGTTTGGCAAGATACTGGCGCGATGGAATGATAAACGGGGTACAGAGTATACCTGGTCGCTGATTCCGCTGGGTGGCTATATTAAAATGTTGGATGAATCTGAGGGTGATGTGCCCACAGATCAGCGTCACATGGCATTCAATAACAAACCTATCTGGGCACGTATAGCCATCGTTCTTGGTGGCCCTGTATTTAATATCCTTTTTGCTTTTGTAGCGCTATGGCTGGTTCTGGTTATTGGCATTCAATCGCTTGCACCCATTATTGATGAAGTAAAACCTGGAAGTATCGCGGCACATGCAGGCTTAACAGCAAAACAGGAGATCTTGTCAGTAAACGGTGAAAAAACGGTTGGTTTGCGTGATGTTGAGTATGCTTTGGCATTACTTGCCGGTACGCAGGATCCGGTTGAGATTACGGTTCAATCATTGGGTACCCAGCGGCAAACAACCCATATTTTATCATTGGCCAACTGGCAGCCAGATCCAAAAAATCCAGATGTGTTGGATAGTATTGGACTGGTTCCGTTTTTGCCGACCATCCCCCCCGTTGTGGGAGAAGTGCTGTCTGAATCTCCGGCGCAAGCTGCAGGGATACACCTTGGCGATGTTATCAAGTCAGTTGATGGTCTTCCTATTCACGATTGGTTAGCCTTGGTTGATTTTGTAAAAGTGCACCCTGGCAAGCTTGTTTGGCTGCATGTAGTTCGAGATGGGCAGACTTTGAAGTTTAATATTCGCATCAATAGCGTCATGACCGATGGAAAGGCGCAGGGGCAGTTAGGTCTGCGCTCAGAAGATCCTGCTTTGTTGTTTTCACAATCGTTCCGTACCCATCGTGAAGCACCATTGCGGGCAATTAGATCAGCATTTAAGCAAACAGTTGATTTAACTGGAGCTACATTTGCGCTGGCGGGTCGATTAATGACCGGTAAATTGTCATGGAATAATATCAGTGGCCCGATAGGGATTGCACAAGGTGCGGGTAATTCAGGACGAGGTGGTCTAACGTATTATTTATTTTTTCTGGCGGTCGTAAGTGTTAGTTTGGGAGCGTTGAATATCTTACCCATTCCTACACTGGACGGAGGGCATTTACTTTATTATTTCATTGAAATAATTTTGCGCCGCCCTCTTTCAGAGCGTGTCAAAGTAGTTGGAACCTATATTGGTCTGGGGCTGTTGCTGATGTTAATGGTAGTCGCGTTGCACAACGACATAATAAGATTGGCGGGATAGATTGACAGGGCTCATGGCTTCCTATAAAAGGGTTCCATTTGTTGCTTGACCAAATTCACTGTAACGTGTTGCGCAGGATGTGAAAATATAATGATAAAAACAAGTAGAAATAGTGCGAAGAATATTG
>CAMDBQ010000164.1 GCA_945889365.1 Legionella genomosp. 1
ATTAAAGGCTTCTAACAAAGCTTTTGCTTCCTCATTTGTTTTGGCGCTGGTTGTAATACAGATATCCAAGCCGCGAATCCCGTCGATTTTATCAAAATCTATCTCAGGAAACACTATTTGCTCTTGAATACCCATACTATAATTGCCCGTGCCATCAAAAGACTTAGGATTCAGGCCCCTGAAATCGCGCACACGTGGCAATGTAATTGTGATGAGCCGGTCTAAAAACTCATACATCCGATCACTACGCAATGTAACTTTACAACCAATTGGCCAGCCTTCACGAATTTTAAAACCTGCTAAAGATTTTTTAGCCAAGGTTACCACAGGCTTTTGACCTGAAATTCTTGTCATATCATCAACAGCAAAATTCATTACTTTCTTATCGCCAACTGCTTCGCCAACACCCATATTGAGCGTGACTTTTTGAATCTTTGGAACTTGCATCACACTGGTGTAGCCGAATTTTTTCATCATCATTTCGACAACATTGTCTTTGTAAAATTGCTTCAGTCTAGCCATTTCAATCACCTGTTAAACAAGGTCAACTACTTCGTTATTTGATTTAAAGTATCTTACCTTGTGCATGTTGCCATCTTTTTCAAGATACCTGAAACCAACTTTATCCGCTTTTTTAGTCATCGGATTGTACAGAGCAACGTTCGATACATTTAAAGGGGCTTCTTTAGTTACGATTCCACCTGTTTGCTCTAACTGAGGATTGGGCTTAACATGCTTTTTAATTAAATTAGCACCATCGACAACAATCTTCTCACCAATAACTCGCGCCACTTTACCGACATGCCCTTTACTTTTACCAGTAATGACAACTACGGTATCTCCACTTTTAATACGTTTCATAATTTGTCCTTCTCACAATACTTCAGCAGCAAGAGATATGATTTTCATAAATCGCTCTCTTAATTCGCGAGTCACAGGCCCAAATATTCGAGTACCAATAGGCTCGTGCTGATTATTCAAAAGCACCGCCGCGTTGCCGTCGAAACGAATCAACGAGCCGTCATCACGACGAACACCCTGCGCTGTGCGTACAACAACAGCATTCATAACAGCGCCTTTCTTGACCTTGCTACGAGGGATCGCATCTTTAATGCTTACTTTAATAACATCACCAACTCGGGCATAACGTCTATGTGAACCGCCAAGCACCTTGATACACATAACTTTGCGTGCACCGCTGTTATCTGCAACATCGAGCACAGTCTGCATTTGTATCATTTTGTTCTCCAGCTCTAAATTCGACCAGAAAAAGGCTGCTGAGTATACCAGCCCTCTTAGTATTTTAAAAGTATTAACTGCAATTATTAAGCAATTACTTCCACCAACACCCAACTTTTCATTTTAGAAAGAGGTCTTGACTCACGTATTCTCACAGTATTACCAATTTTACAAACTTGATTTTCATCATGAGCATGAAGTCTGGTTCTTCTTCTCATGATTTTTCCATACTTAGGATGCTTTACAGTTCGCTCAACAACAACAACAATTGTCTTTTGCATTTTGTCGCTTACGACCTTACCAATCATGGTTCTGCCATTCGTTTCACTATTTGACATGACTCGTTCCCGCCTTTTCTGTCATAATTGTTTTAACTTTGGCAATCGCTTTTCTCACCATCGTTACAAAATGAGTCTTATCTAGCGCGCCACTTGCTTTTTTCATACGCAATGTAAATTGTTCTTTACGTAGCGTGAGCAACTCAGTTCGCAATTCTTCAAGTGTTAATTTCTTTAATTCTTTTGTGTCTTTCATCACATCACCTTGCGCTCTTCAAACATCACTTTGAATGGAAGCTTAGCTTTAGCCAGATCAAATGCTTCAATGGCTAGCTCTCTAGTTACACCTTCCATTTCAAAAAGAATTTTACCAGGTTGAATTTGGGCTACCCAATACTCAACACTACCTTTACCTTTGCCCTGTCTAACTTCCAATGGTTTTTGTGTAATTGGCTTGTCAGGGAATACACGTATCCAGATCTTACCACCACGCTTAATATGTCGTGTCATAGCGCGTCTAGCCGCTTCAATTTGTCTTGCAGTAAGACGTCCACGCTCTAACGCTTTCAAGCCAAACTCACCAAAGCTTACACTGGAGCCTCGCTGCGCAAGGCCGCGGTTTCGGCCTTTCATCTGTTTACGGTATTTTGTTCGTTTTGGCTGTAACATAGTTGTAAATCCTCACTCACTCACTTGCTGCTGTCAGCGTTACGATTCTTCTGGGGTATGGTTTCACCTTTGAAGATCCAGACCTTAACCCCAATAATTCCATAGGTGGTTTTGGATTCAGCCGTACCATAATCAATATCTGCACGAAAGGTGTGCAAAGGAACGCGTCCTTCACGATACCACTCGCTACGGGCAATTTCGGCACCACCAAGTCGACCACTAACGCAAATTTTAATTCCTTTTGCGCCGGACTTCATAGCAGAAGTCACAGAACGTTTCATTGCACGACGAAACATAACGCGCTGCTCTAATTGCTGTGCAATGCCTTCGGCTACTAGAGTTGAATCTAGTTCTGGTTTACGTACTTCTTCGATATTCAGGTGAACCGGCACACCTAGCTGAGCTGCAATTTCGGCCCGCAATGACTCAATACCACCACCCTTCTTACCAATCAAAACACCAGGCCTGGCTGTGTGTATTGTAACAACCGCGTTATTAGCTGGGCGCTCAATTTGAATCCGGCTGATAGCAGCTGCCATTAATTTCTTTTTCAAATATTTACGTAAATTAATATCTTGATTCAACAATTGCGCATAATTTCTATTAGCGAACCATTTCGAGTTCCAATCTTTATTAATGCCCAGTCGTATACCGATTGGATTTACTTTCTGTCCCATGGCTATTCCCCGTCAGACACTTTAATGGTGATATGGCAAGTACGCTTACAAATACGATTTGCGCGCCCCTTAGCTCGTGGACTGATACGCTTTAGTGTAGCCGCTTCGTCAACAAATACCGTACCTACTCTAAGTTGATCGATATCAGCACCGTCATTATTCTCTGCATTAGCAATAGCAGACTCTAACAACTTGAGCATCAACTGAGCACCTTTTTTCGGTGTGAACTTGAGAACATCAAGCGCCTTAGAAACGTTCATGTTCCGAATCATATCGGCTACCAGTCTGGCTTTTTGCGCAGACATCGCTGCACCTTTTAATTTTGCTGTAACTTCCATCGTCGCCTCTTACTTGCCCTTGGCTTTTCTGTCGCCAGAATGGCCTTTAAATGTACGAGTCATCGAGAACTCACCCAACTTATGCCCCACCATGTTATCTGTTATATAAACAGGAACATGATCTTTACCATTGTGTACAGCAATAGTCAGACCAATCATCTCAGGGAAAATTGTTGAGCGTCTAGACCATGTTTTAATGGGCTTTTTAGACTTGGTTGCAATCGACACTTCCACTTTATTTAACAAGTGTTGATCAATATAAGGACCTTTTCTTATTGAACGAGTCACCTTGATATCCTCTTAACAAATTATTTTTTCTTACGTCTTCTGACAATAAAACGATCAGTACGCTTGTTACTTCTTGTTTTATAACCTTTGGTTGGAACACCCCATGGTGTAACTGGATGACGTCCACCTGACGTTCTACCTTCACCACCACCATGCGGATGATCTACAGGGTTCATGGCAACACCGCGCACTGTAGGACGTATTCCTCGCCATCTTGATGCACCGGCTTTACCAAGTACACGCAGACTATGCTCGCTATTACTTACTTCGCCAATCACTGCACGACAAGTTAGCAATACTTTTCGCATCTCGCCTGAGCGCAACTTCAATGTTGCATAAGTACCTTCTTTTGCAACTACTTGGCCACTACATCCAGCACTTCGCAACATTTGAGCGCCTTTACCAGGCTTTAACTCAACACAGTGAACGGTTGTACCTAGTGGGATATTTTTTAATGGCAAACAATTACCATTACTAATGGGTGAATCATCACCACTTAGCAGCACCTGATCTTTTTCCACACCAGCTGGAGCAATAATGTAACGCCGTTCGCCGTCTTTGTAAACAAGTAATGCAATTAATGCAGTACGATTAGGATCATATTCAATA
>CAMDBQ010000165.1 GCA_945889365.1 Legionella genomosp. 1
AGGTGGTTTTAACTTTTATTAACGAACTGGCTTTATCTGATGAAACTATTAGCAATTGATACATCAACTGAACGCGCAACGGTGGCATTGGCCATTGGAGATGACGTATACACTGACGAGCAGGGCAGCTTGCGTCAACATGCGCAACGGTTACTCCCGATGGTTGAAGGTTTGCTTAAAAAATCTTCGATACATTTAAACCAGCTCGATGGCATCGTCTTTGGCCGCGGCCCCGGCAGCTTTACCGGGTTACGTATCGCGTGCAGCGTTGCAAAAGCGCTGGCTTATGCCCATGATTTGCCTTTGTATCCGGTGAGCAGCTTGGCAGCGGTTGCAGATGAGGTGTATTACACGGAACCTGATCTGGCACCTGAAACCCAAGTATTGGCAATGCTGGATGCTCGAATGCAGCAAGTGTATTGGGGATGCTTTTCACGCGATAATTTTTCACCAACTGAACAAGTTACGGCTGCAGAGGATGTATTCGCACCTTCAGTGCCTTTAATCGTCGCTGGTGTAGGATTGGATACGTATGCACCTCAGTTTCCATTATCTTTACAACAACAGATGATAAAGCAGTGTATGGTTTATCCAGAAGCCTCTGCGATGATACGGCTTGTGAGACGGGGTCAAATTAAAGCGGTTAGTGCTGAGGAAGCATTGCCGGTGTATGTGCGTGAATTGCATTTCTCAAAGAAAGCGGGAAGCTCATCTACTGCTTTCTGATCAAAGTACATTAATTGGACGCCAATGATGTAGTGAACCGATCCGTGGTACATTTTTACGTGCGAATAAGTGTGGAATGTAGCGCTTTATTGAACGAATAATTGATTATGTTGAAGGATGTTAGATATGTGGCTTGCATTGATTAAACAATATTGGAACGTTACCCTCTTTAGAGAGGAGCCTGGAAATACGCCGTATTCAACGTTATTGTTAGTGATTATTGGGTTTGCTTTTTTTGCGTTGATTGTTATGCAATGGATGATGTCAGACATTACTCATCAGTTGCCATTTGGCTCGGCTTTACTGATTGCTGGAACACTGGCCTGTTCTTATGCGTTATATACCTGGATATTGTTGTCGTTGTTTAAATTAAAAACTCGTTTTGTGCAAACCCTCACTTGTCTTTTTGCAGGGCATACGGCTGTGCATCTTGTAGCTTTTCCATTGTTGCTGATTATGCCACTATTACTCGATGTGAAATCTGTGGGCGTAGTTGGATCGTTGGTTGGAATGGTCTATTTGGTTTTAACCCTGATGTTAGCGATTTGGCAATTTGTCGTATCGACTTATGTATACAAGTACGCGCTGGGCGCCCCTTATTTTTCGGGTGTGTTGGCTGGCTTCGGGTTGTTGGCGTTTAATATATTAACTATTTCCTTGTGGAGATAAACGGATGCATTTACATATTTTAGGATTGAGTGGCACCTTCATGAGCGCGCTGGCTTTGTTGGCGCGGGAGGCTGGATTTCAGGTTACGGGTAGTGATGCCAATTGTTATCCTCCTGTGAGTGATTTGCTGGCAGCTCAGGGCATTACCTGGACGGAAGGGTATGACGATGCAACGCAAGCTCTGAAGGCTGATCTCGTGATTGTGGGCAACGCAATCAAGCGTGGTATGCCAGTAATGGAAGCGGTTCTTGATGCGGGTAAACCGTATACATCCGGGCCTCAGTGGTTTGCGGAACATATATTGCCAGGTCGTCGTGTGATGGCTGTGTCTGGAACGCATGGGAAAACCACGACTACGTCGATGCTTGCCTTTATTTTGCATCAAGCCGGTTTGCAGCCCGGATTTTTAATCGGAGGCGTTGCGACGGATTTTAATACCAGTGCCTGTTTGGGTAAGGGCGAATGGTTTGTGGTTGAAGCGGATGAATATGACAGTGCGTTTTTCGATAAACGGCCTAAGTTTATGCATTATCGCCCGGAAGTGGCTATTTTAAATAATTTGGAATTTGACCACGCTGATATCTATGCGGATTTGGCCGCAATTCAGCAGCAGTTTCACTATTTTTTGAAAACCATTGCAGGATCTGGGTTAGTCATCAAACCTCGGGATGATGCAGCCTTGAATGAAGTATTGGCGCGCGGACAGTTTAGTCGTCTTGAAGAGCTTGCCCTTACTGGTGATGCAACTTGGCGTGCTGAAATATTGGATGAAAAAGGACAGTCATTTCGCGTTTGGCATCATGGAAAACCCGTAGCCGAGGTTAACTGGTCACTGATTGGCGCGTTTAATGTTGAGAATGGTATAGCGGCACTGGCTGCCAGTGTTGAGGCCGGTGTTGAGCCTGCTGTAGCCGCAGCAGCCTTAGGGATGTTTTCACCCGTCAAGCGGCGTTTGGAAGTTAAATCCAATCGACATGGAGTTGTGGTCTATGATGATTTCGCCCATCACCCCACAGCCATTTCTAAAACCATTCACGCACTGAAGCAAAGCGGCCGACATCAGCGAATTTTAGTGGTATTGGAATTCGCATCGTATACGATGCGTTCAGGTATCCATGGTGAACAAATGACGCATGCGCTCGATGAAGTTAATTTTGCGTGGCTTTTAAATCCCGCACAATTGTCTTTGACAGATATCACCAAAGACTGGTGTTTTCCATATAAAGTGCTGCCTACGGCTGGATCGATTGTTGATTCAATAGGTGAGACGGTGCAGGAGGGCGATGCGGTCTTGGTGATGAGTAATCGAGGCTTTGATAATATTCATCAGCAGATCACAGCGAAAATAGATGAGCGGTTCGCAGTATTAACGTAGGTTGTGGCCAAGGCCACAACCTACATATTACTTTGCTGCGTTTCTTTTCTTACGTAAATAGAGCCCATAGGCTGGCATTAACATCATTACAATACCACCGCTGAAAATCAATCTAAAATGGTTCGCACCGCCCATATCCAGACTTTCCTCGGGTGGAATAAAGCCAATGAACAGGGTGAGGGCGCAGCCTGCCAGGCCAATTGCGCAGATGGTGTAATACCCAAACGATCCGCCTGGAATCGAAAACGGGCGTGGTAAATGCCCTAATTTTCTTTTCAGGCAAATGGCTGCAATAAACATGATTACGTACATCATGATGTAAAGCTCAGTGCTTAACGCTGTGAAGAGCCAGTAAATGGCATTGACGGAGGGGAATAGTAAAAACACGCTGCATAAGGCTGTGACCAGCGCGGCTTGTAGAAGCAATATTCTTGATGCGACGCCGTGTTTATTGAAACGGTAGAGCCAGTGGGGCAGGAAGCCATTGTCAGCGGCGAGCAATAAGCCTTTTGCTGGAGAGATAATCCAGTTCACCATGCTCCCCAAACTGCCAAGCACAAGCAGCACAACCAACACCGGCATTAGCGCAGTTAAATGATAGGCTTCAAAAAAATTGTTGAACGCTTGCATCACACCTTGAACCAGATTAATTTTATCTTTTGGCATGACGATCGCAATCGCTAATGATCCAAAAATCATGGTAATTAAAATTAAAATGACTGAAAAGAACATGGCACGCGGATAATTACGTTGCGGATCACGCACGTTTCTGACGTGAACGGCCGCTAACTCCATACCGAGAAATGAGGTCATCATGGCCGTTAGTGATACCCATGATTGCGTGTCGCTCCAGTGTGGGATCATGCTGCTAAAGCTTAAATCAATGGCTATTGGGTTGCCTTTAGCCAGCCAGATGATGGACAGCACAATAATGAATCCCATGGGTACAATCATGCCAATAATGGCACAAAAACTGGCAAATGCCGCTGATGTACGCAAGCCTTTAAGACCAACAAAGGTTAAGGACCAAAATACAGCGAGTATGACACCAATGAGATAAACTTTATTTTGTGCCAGTTCAGGGTTAATCAAATACGCTAAAGTCCCTGCAATAAATGAAAGCATGGTGGGATACCAAACCAAGGTGTTGATCCATTGTAGCCAAATGGTAAAAAATGCCATGTTATCGCCAAATGCATGGCGCACCCAGCTATAAACACCGCCTTCCTCTTCGGGCAAGGTGGAGGAAAGTTCAGCGGATACCAGCGCCACTGGAATTAGAAAAATAATGGCTGAAAAAA